>JBATDO010000029.1:0-12236 GCA_049663505.1 Sphingorhabdus sp. | reverse complement strand
GGGCTCATGAGTACTAATCAATGGGACTTGGTATTAGCATGCAAATTGTTCGACCAACATCAGCCAGCCCATTGATTCGATCTTTTCAACAACCATTCTCAATTAAATTTGAGTGATAAATGATGCGCTCATGTTCGGGATTGCACCGCTGTTACCCGCCTGCCGCGCAATTTTCATCGCTCCATCTGCAAAATTTTCACGTACCCTATTGATTTCGAGTGAAGGAAACCCCATTCCTTATGCAGGACGGAAATCTCCCCTCCCTTTTTCGTCCTACCGGTGCCGTCTGACGGCACCACCTCCCTGAACCTTGGCCACCCCGAATTTATTCGGGGTGGTTTTTTCTTGTGTCAAATCCAATACCGCTCATTCAGCAGCGATGAGCGTCTCAAAGCTGCGTGATTCCTTGGCCAATAGATTGACCATGTCGGCGACCAGGCGAGAAACCATATCGACGCCGGTGCTCGGCTCGCGAAGGCTCGACTCGAGATAGAGAGACCGATCCACCTCGACTTGAATCGCATGGATATTCTGTCGCGGTTCACCGTGTCGCCGCAGAATGTGGTCCCCTGAATAAGGGTGATTTAGAGCAACCGTAAATCCGCGGTGTCGTATCTGCTCGACGAGCAACTCTGAATAACGACTGGACGCACTCTTTCCAAAATAGTCACCGATCACAAATCGGGGGCTTTGCATGGGATTGACGTGCTTGATCGGAGGCATGCTGTGAAGATCGAGTAAAATGGCAACGCCAAATTGATCCCGCATGCGATACAATATCTGGCTGATCTTCTCATGATATGGGCGGTGAAGGTCCATCAGTCTTTGTTCGACCTCGACCATTGGTAAACGCTCTTTCCACAACTCCCCTTCGCCTGCCAATCGGCGCGGAATAAGTCCCAAACCACCGCGTTGCTTGGGACCCGGAATGGGATATTTGGCCTCAACGGCGCCACTCACCATTTCTAGGTCCAGGTCATGTTCGCCGCGATTGAGATCAATCCACGCGCGTGCCCGGTGCGCTATGATCGATGGATAGGACTGCCCAATCACGTCACGCGCCAGCAGGTCGGCGTAGCGGTCTTCGAGCCTTACCAAGGAGGCCCGTGGCAGCCTGAGCAATGCGAATAATTCTTCGGGATATTCCCGCCCAGCGTGAGGGACAGAAACAAGCACAGGTATTTGAGGGTTTTGGGCCCCGTAGATTGCAAATCCCTGCTCGGTGACTACCTGCATGCGCTCGCTCTGGAAAAATTCTCTGTGAGATACCATCTTTGGCATGTTTTTTTCGCATTTGGTGTAAAAAATTAAACCTCTTGGAGCTACACAACACGTCGGTATAGCTGTGACACTACTGCCACGCAGAATATGAGGATGGTGCATGACCCGAATTTTGCTCGCTGAAGATGAACAAGCGATGCGCGAATATCTGGCCCGCGCGCTGGAACGATCCGGCTATGAAGTTGTGTCCGTTGACCGCGGCACCGAAGCAGCTCCGCTGCTTGAAAAGGAACATTTTGATCTGCTCCTCACCGACATTGTCATGCCGGAGATGGACGGAATCGAGCTTGCGCGCCATTGTAGCAAGGTTTCGCCAAGCACCGAAGTGATGTTCATCACGGGATTTTCAGGTGTTGCACTTCGCGCAGGCGAATCAATGCCGAGCGCAAAAATACTCTCCAAGCCCTTCCATTTGAAGGACCTGGTACTTGAGGTTGAGCGCCTGTTTGCCAAGGAAAGCTTCAGCGAACTGAAATAGGCTTGAATGATTGGCGAAGCCTCGCTAGAGGCTGCCGCAGCGTGGGCGTATAGCTCAGTGGTAGAGCACTGTGTTGACATCGCAGGGGTCGCAAGTTCAATCCTTGCTACGCCCACCATTTTTTCTTAAAAGTTCCGGGAAAACCGAACCTTAACCTCCCGACAGGCATCCCCGGGCCTTCTCCGGCCACATTGCGTTGACCCACTGAGCAAATCGAACACAGGTAGGTTGGATGACAATTATCATGAATCGCAAGCACGGCTGTGGTGTAGAGGTTCGGTGCACGGACTATACGCGTTGAACGATATGCCCGTCATGCACGAAGCGGCATGCTGGCATCAGCAGGCATGACGCTGCGTGAATTTTTATTATCTAGAAGCCTGCGTTTTTGGAGCGCAAAGGATCGTCCATGACCCCACAAAACATCTACCGCGCTAAATTGACTACTGCGAACGAGGCAATGGCCTCCATCGGTTCGGGCATGAACCTGGCAATGGGAATGGCTGTTGCCGAACCCCGTTCTCTGCTTGAAGCGCTAGCACACCGGCTCGAAAACTCCGCGGTCAGCGATCTGCGGATTTGGTATTTCCATTCGCTTGAGGCAGCTGGAAAATCAGTGCTACGCAGAGATTTGCTTGATCGCGTAAGGCCGCACTGCATGTTTCTGAGTGGAATCGAGAGGGCATTGATCCGGGAGGACCCGTCCCATTCCGAATATGGTCCAGTCGAATTCGTGCCAGTGGCATTCAGCGGATCGCCACAATTACTCTCGGAACGCGCGGACCTCGATGTCTGCATCACGACCGTTTCGCCAATGGACCGACACGGCTGGTTCACGTTCGGAACCAGCAACGATTACACATCCACGGCCGCACGGAGCGCTCGCCGTCTCGTTGTCGAGGTTAACCCGGCCATGCCGCGCGTGTTCGGAGATTCGCTTCTTCACGTATCCGAGGTCGATGCGATTGTCGAAAGCCTGCACCCCCTGCCCGAAATCCCATGCGGCACGCCCAGCCATGAAGAACTGGAAATTGCCAGAATCATCGCTGGGATGGTTGACGATCGCGCCTGCCTACAAATGGGGATCGGTACTTTGCCTGCAGCTGTCTGCATGCTGCTTGGGGACCGCAAGGACCTGGGTATTCATACCGAGCTAATGACCCCGGCATTGGCCGGTCTTATCGAGTGCGGTGCGGTCACGAACAATGCCAAGGCGACCTACCGGGGACGAAGCGTATTCACGTTCGCGATGGGCGATGCCGCGTTCTACGACTTCCTCGACGACAATCCTGCATTTCATTCCCTACCCGTTCACATCGTCAACGATCCGCGTCACATTTCAAAGAACGACAATGTCGTTTCCGTGAATGGAACACTGCAGATAGATCTCGGGGGGGCCTGTAATTCTGAGCACCTGCTCGGACGGCAATATAGCGGCTCGGGAGGGCAGCTGGATTTCGTCAGGGGAGCAACTGCATCAAAAGGCGGAAAATCGATCATTGCCTGCCAATCGACAGCGCAGGACGGCAACGTGTCGCGTATTGTTCCCGTTCTTGACGGCCCGGTAACAACGCCGCGTAACGATACGCACATCATCGTGACCGAGTATGGCTGGACAGACCTCAAAGGCAAGTCAATGCGGCAACGCGCCGATGCGCTGATCGACCTGGCACATCCCAAGTTCCGAGATGAACTCACCAAAAACCTGAAATAACACTCACACGTCCATCTGTCGTTCTCGCAGATGGACCACGAGGGGTGCCTGTGCTTTTCGATTTTCAGGAGCATGAGAACACTGCCACCAACGATGGGTTACAGTTCCTTCCCGAAACGGTCATGCCCGCGTACCGAACATCGCCAGCAACCGCAGAAAAGGTTAAGCCCCAAAGTGCATGCTATGGCCCAACCAGCGTATCTTCTTGGGCTAGACGGGGACTCTTACTCAGATATCTTCCTGGCCGAACCGGGTAAACCACAACGCAACGCCAGACGCGCGCTCGTCAGTGGACGGTCCGCATGGCAGCTGGGCGTCAGGTCTGGCTTGGTGCAACTCCATACCAGCGCTTATGAGCCCGTGTGAAGGCACTGAGGTCGCTATATCCTAACAGCAGCGCGATTTCGCCAAGCGAACGCTTGTTTTCCAAAAAGTACAGCGCGCACAGGTCTTGGCGTACCTGTTCTAACAACGCACGGAAAGGGTGCCCTTCTTCAACCAGGTGGCGACGAAGCGTTCGTTCGCTGACGCCAAAGGAACTGGCCATGCGGTCGAGTGTGGGCGGTGACTTGTCGACTTCATTTGACAGGTAGAAATAACTGCTAGCTGAATATCGCTTTCCTCCAGCCATCCAGTCAGCAGGCTGTTCGTATCGCTTCAGTGCCGCGTCGAAAAGTGTCGAGTTGGCCAATGGCGAGGGCCGAAAGAGCTGGCGAGCGGCTATTTCCATTCGGGTTTGCGGCATTGAGAAATGCACCGGGCAGCCAAATGCTTTTTCGTACCGGGCGGCATCAAAGCGTGCCGGGTGTTGAAAGTGCACGACACGCAAAAGTGGCGGCTCACCCAGTATCTGGCGGGACAATCGCGCATAGGTCGCAACCGAGAATTCGATGAATGGAGCATAGCGGAGGGTTTGATCATGCCGGACATGCCAGAGCAGATAGGGAGGCTTGCCCGTTGCATCAAAAGTCGTGCGAAAGATATTCTGGCGAAGCACCTGGATCGCTATATTTGCTTCGATAACCGATGCCAGGTTGGATTCGAGCCTCGTCGAATAGCCGAGGTCCGAAAAATTTTGCATCGACGCTTTTTCGCCGATGCGCAAGGTAACAGCCGGGTCCTTGAAGTGCTGTTCGAGCATCGTAAAAAGGCGCAATGCCTTGTTGGACGACAATCGGCTCAAGGGGTTGCGCAGCCGAGCCTCATCAATTCCCACGGCTGCAAGCATCGCCCGGCGATCGCCCCCTTCAGCTGCGACCGCACG
Organism: Sphingorhabdus sp.; assembly: GCA_049663505.1. Classification (GTDB taxonomy): domain Bacteria; phylum Pseudomonadota; class Alphaproteobacteria; order Sphingomonadales; family Sphingomonadaceae; genus Sphingorhabdus_B. Next base: position 7,499 of record JBATDO010000029.1, on the reverse strand, counting down.
CAATATCCGAACTATCAAACTTGCAGACATGGTATCGGGTGCGATTGCCCGGCCGTCGCGCGACAAAATCTTGACCCACCTGTAGATTTCTAGACTCCCATTTCCGCACCTTATCTGCATTCAACATAGGAGTGAGCTTTGCGCAACTGGCAAATTGCGGGCTACTTGCCGCTGTGTTCATGTCACGCTAAGCGTAATTGCATGAACCTTGCATCTCTACTTGCCGTGTTTCAAACCGGGAAATCAAGCCATTCCATCACTATTCCACCAAGCTGGCACCAGGGCCGTACTGCTTATGGGGGACTGAGTTCGGCACTTGCTTTTAAGGCCGCAAGCATCGCCGAAGCTGACCTACCACCTCTACAGTCGGCGCAGATCGCGTTTGTCGGTCCCTTGGCAGGTACCGTTGAAGTGACAGCAAAGATGCTGCGACGGGGCAAGAATACTGCATTTGTAAAATGCGAGATATCGGGCACCGAGGGGATAGGGCTCAGTTGTACCTTTATCTTCATGAACCGACGTCAAAGCCACCTTGACTTTGAGGGCTTGAAGCGACCGGAGTTTCCGCCATTGCCCGGTGCCGAACAGGCTCGAACTGGGCCACCGGAGTTCTTTACAGGACATATGCAATATCCTGAAAAGCGCCTCGAACTGGGTCTTGCCACATCGCGGCTCGCAAGTTGGCACCGTTTTAAGGACCGTGAAGGGCTTGACCCCTTCGCCGAACTCATCTGCATTGGCGACGCGCTGCCTCCCTCCGCGATGGGCCTCATGACCGAAAAGGGTATGGTCAGTTCGATGAACTGGCAGATCAATATGCTGACCTCGACACCTCAGACCGGCGATGGCTGGTGGTACCTCGAAAGCGAGACGCACCATGCAGGAAACGGCGCGAGCAGCCAGTATATGACCGCCTGGAATAGCGCGGGCGAACCCATGCTGACCGGCATGCAGTCAGTGGCGATATTCGCTTAGCTTGCCATCAGTTCGCTCTCGATTTGCTGCATGTAGTCGCGCGTGATCGGAAGGGTACGGCGGTTGCGAACATATTGAATCTGGTAATTGCACATCCCGCCCCATTCAAATGCAGCCGTCGCACCCGCAAGGTAGAATAGCCACATTCGGTAGAAACGCTCTCCATTCATGGCTATTATTGCGCTGCGATTGGAGCGAACGCGTTCATACCATTCACGCAACGTCAACGCATAGTGGAGCCGCAAATTCTCAATATCGCTGTGAATCAATTTTACCCGTTCGCTCGCGGCCAACGTTTCGGACAATGACGGGATGTAGCCGCCTGGAAAAATATACTTGCGGGTAAAGGCATCGGTGACACCGGGCTTGCCCAACCGTCCGATCGTATGCAGCAGCATAACGCCGTCATCGTTCAGCAAATTGGCGCAACTTCGGAAAAATTCGTCAAATTGAGGAACGCCGACATGTTCGAACATCCCAACAGAAACGATCCGATCAAAATAGCCCGCGGCACGCTTGGCAAGTACTCGGTAATCCATGAGTTCGAAACGAACCTGATGAGCGACACCCGCTTGTTCTGCACGTGCGCGCGCAAACGTCAATTGCTCCTCACTCAGCGTGATACCAAGCACTTGCGCGCCAGAAATCTTGTTCAGATATATCGCCATCCCGCCCCAACCGCTGCCAATATCGAGTATCTTCTGCCCAGGCTGCAGCGCGAGTTTGGCCGCGATATGCGCTTTCTTGGCCAGTTGGGCGCGCTCCAATGTATCGTCGGCCTCAGACCAGTAGGCACAGCTATATTGCATGTCGTCATCTAACCAGAGCCGGTAGAAATCGTTCGAAACATCATAATGATGCGCAACATTGGAACGTGAACGAGCCAGTGAATTAAGCTGCCGGAACGAGCGGCCAAGCTGGCTGGCTATTTTTCTGAGCGGAGATGGGTCGCCAAGTTCGCCTCCTTTTTCCCATGGGCTATTGCGCCGGACCAGCTCGACCAAACCCATGATATCGTCATCATCGACGCTCACTGTGCCGTCCATATACGCCTCGCCGACGCCAAGACGCGGATTGAATAATATGCGGCGCTCCGTGCTTGCAGAATTAAGCCGGAGTACAACATTGGGCCAGCCAACGGTTGCCGTGCCATAAACGCTTGTTGCGCCGGATGGACTGACAACGTTCAAGGTGCCGTGGTGAATACGACCTTGGAGAATCCGTTCGAGTAATGCCATGGCAATTCCTTTCGAAAAGCTCTGCGCCAACTCCAACAACGAATTTCGATATTGTTACAAATTGGACGAAATGCCAAGCTTAACCGAGTGCTGCCAACTTTTCTTCGGCCATGCGGTCCAGTTCGGCCCGGCTGGTCTTCTCGCTCGATGATTTCAGTTGACCACATGCTGCCATGATATCTCGTCCCCTTGGCGTACGCACTGGAGCGCTGATACCCGCCTGGAACACCAGCTTTGAAAATGCTTTTATCCGCTCAGGCGTCGAACATTCATAAGGGCTGCCGGGCCACGGGTTGAAAGGGATGAGGTTAACCTTTGCTGGCAGATCATACTGTCGGATGAGGCGCACCAACTCGCGCGCGTCCTCGTCGCTGTCGTTCTTGTCCTTGAGCATCACATATTCGAAGGTGATCCGCCTTGCGTTGCTTATGCCGGGATATTCGGCACAGGCGCGCAATAGTTCATCGATGCCATATTTGCGATTCAGGGGCACGATCTCATCGCGCACCTCCTTGTTCACCGCGTGCAGAGAAACCGCCAGGTTAACGCCAATCTCGGTGCCCGCGCGTTCCATCATCGGGACCACGCCGCTGGTCGACAACGTTATGCGGCGACGCGACAATGCGAGGCCGTCTCCGTCCATCACGACCTTCAAAGCGGATTTCACATTCTCGAAATTGTAGAGCGGCTCGCCCATGCCCATCAACACGATGTTGGTCAGCATCCGGCCATCGGCTGTATAATGCCCCACATCTTCTTCTTCGTCGTCCAGGTCATCGTTACTTGCAAACGCCATATTACCCTTGGGCCATTCGCCGAGCGCGTCGCGTGCCAACATTACCTGCCCCACGATCTCGCCTGGGGTCAGATTGCGGACAAGACGCATTGTTCCGGTATGACAAAATCTGCAATTCAGCGTGCAGCCAACCTGGCTCGAAACACACAATGTGCCGCGGTCCGCATCGGGGATGAAAACCATCTCATATTCCTGTGCGTCGTCGGCGCGTAGCAGCCACTTGCGTGTACCGTCACTCGACAGCTGTGCTTCGACGACTTCAGGACGACCGATAACAAATCTGTCAGTCAACCAAGGTCGCATCGTCTTTGCGATATCCGTCATCGCGTCGAAGCTGGTAACGCCGCGGTGGTAAATCCAGTGAAACACTTGCTTTGAGCGCAGCTTTGCTGCCTTCTCGTCGAGCTGAGATTCAAGGAACAACTGCCGGATCTCGAGGTGGCTCAATCCCATCAGATCAATCCGCCCGTCGCTTCGCGGAGTGATCGCACGAGGAGTAACGACAGGATCTATGTGGCCGGGTATTTGCATGATGGAGCGGGCCTATACGCATGTAACGGTTGAATTGCACTTGGATATTGCAACTCCTGTGTCACCAGGTTGGAATGTCCTGATGACATTGAGGCAAAATCGCACGACTTCCTTTGTTCGGCCATGAGTACCGACAATGCTTCGTTGTCATCGATCAGGGCAACCGTCAGGCCTCGTCAACATGTGTAACAGACACCCTGGTACCAGGTGCCGCATCAGTAATTGTCACACTGGCCTTCAACTGGCCCGCGAGCGCCTCGACAATTCCTGTTCCAAGGCCGGGTTTTCGGTCTTCAGCTGTCTTGGCCATACCAATACCGTTGTCTGCAACTTCAAGCGTCCACCCGGTTCCCTCTGACTTGTAGCTCACCGTGATAGAACCTGCCTTGTCTCCGCCAGGGAAGGCATGCTTCAACGAATTAATGACCAGTTCGGTGACGATCAGTCCGAGACTGACGGACATGTCAGGGTCGACGATGCTATCATCGATCTCTGTTCTCAAGGTCAGTTTTTCCGGATCACCGATCATCGATGCGCCAATACTCATGCACAAGTCGTTGAAATAAGTGTTCAATGAAACGTCGTGGACCGTCGTTGCGGCCAGGTGCTTTTGCAGTGTCGCGATCGACATGACGCGGCTGTGCGCGTCTCGCAGATGATCTCTTGTTTCTGACGACTGGACCTTTCGGGCGCTCTGCAACAAGACGCTTGCGATGATCTGGAGGCTGTTTGCCACGCGGTGCTGGATTTCCTGCAGCAAGAGCTGCTTGTCGCGTATCAATTCGTCCTTGATCCTTTCGGCGTGCCGTTCGGACGTTACGTCCGTCACGGCGAGCACGATCCGAATATTCTCGGCCTCGAAATAATCGAGCGTATGCGCATTAATCAGCAAGCGCCGTGTGTCCCTGCCCTCGCGCACGAGGTCCATTTCATAGATATCTATGGACGCCTTTCCTGCCACAGTTGCCTTCAGCAGCGCTTCAAGCTGACGTACATTCCACTCGCCCTTGCCGAGATCATTAATTTTCCGGCCCTTCACCTCATGGACGTCGAGCTCGAAGGCCCGACAGAACGAAGCGCTGGCAGCAATTACTTTCAAATTGTCATTGAGCAACAGCAACGGCGCAAATGACGATGAAATCAAGGCGATTGCCATGTTGTCGGCGTGATCGGGTAAACGGGTCACTGAAAATTCCATGGCATTCAGCCGTCATGAACTGGAGACTCGCGGAGCGAAAGCCGTGCCCAGGCTTGCTGTTCCATCGTTGCTAATTGAAGAAAAATCGGAACAAAAAAACGGTAGCAGACATTGCATTTGAACGTGAATCAAATCTCGATCTGATCGAGACTTCGTGGCGAGATTGCAATGCAACCAAGAGCTGCAGCGTCGATTGCACTTGGTGCCCCCCTTAGCGAATAAGCGTCGACGATCGATCCCCCATTACGGCCGATGCTTTCAACACTCAGCGACGTCGCAGAGCGAATCGCTGCAATGATTGCCAGGTCCATTCGTCGATCTATCGCCCAACCGCTGCTCCCGTCAGTGCGCAGACGGAAACGGCGGCCACCGGCACTGAGGGTAATTGCTCCATTGTCTGCGCGCTCTCGTGACAACCGGACATAAATCTGGTGACTGACATGGCGCTTGGGCCAAAAACCGATGGACAGAAAGGCTTTGCGCGTCGCCGATCCAACCGATTCTTCCGGCGCAGCGATTGCATAGCAGCGCGGAATTTCCGGATCGCGAAATGCGACCCAGCCCTGGTAAACACCGAGCCTATCCTTGGCAATGAGCGGGCTGGCCATAGCCAGTGCGGCGAACAACCAAGGAACCCGCCTCACGCTCGCTCTTCCTTGCCCGCGCCATCGATCACAATTTCCTCGCATCCATCGCGGATCATGACCATGCTTCCTTGCGCTAACGACGCTGCAATTGGCGCATCAAATCCAGGCAATTCTGGCAGGCCCATGAGCAGCCCGCGCAAAACGCGTGCAGTCATGCCATGGCAAATGATGAGCATATCAGAACCATAATCGAGTTCAGCAAGCCATGCAGTCAGTCGGCTAGCCACGTCATCATACCACTCGCCACGGTCCGGTTTCACCGAAAAGAGCTTGTGCTCAAGGTTCACGATTGGTCCAATTTCAGCTGAAATATCAGAGTAAGTGCGCCCACTCCAGGTGCCAACGTCAATTTCTAGCAATCGGTCATCGCGCCTGGCCTGGTGCCAGTCGGCACCTAGCTGTTCGGCAATAAGGGCCAATGTCTGCAGCGCGCGACCTGCCGTCGAGGACCAGAGCAGGGGCCGGTCATCCGTACCCAGATACTCTGCCAGCGCCTTGCCCATCCGGCTGGCCTGGATGCAGCCCTCCCAAGTCAGGGGCGTGTGAATTTCACCCTGTCCCTGCATGCGCGCGACCGCATTGAAAACGGTTTCCCCGTGCCTTGCAATAAAAAGGCGGCGTCCCTGTGTCGAAATCCCCATGAAAGGCCTTATTCCACAGCTTATTGTGCTTGGCAAAAGCTATCGGCTTGCCCTGCGGCACATATTGGCTAAGGAAGAATTGCCGGATTGCAGGCAATTTCGGCGTTTATGCAAGCGTGGGCCGCTGTCACCGGCGGCAAGAGACAGGATAGACCGAAAATATGAGAGCCACAATCGAGCGCGCGACCCTGCTGAAAAGCCTGAGCCACGTCCAATCGGTAGTGGAACGCCGCAATACAATTCCCATCCTTTCGAACGTCCTCATCGAGGCGAGTGAAGGCGGGGCTATCAAGCTTACCGCGACCGACCTCGACCTGCAAATCGTCGAGACCTTCGCGGCTGATGTCGAGGTCCCTGGTGCAACCACGGTTTCTGCCCACACCTTGTTCGAAATTGCGCGCAAATTGCCTGACGGCTCACAAGTGCAACTCCATGCCGCCGATGGCCGGATGGCGGTTAATGCGGGGCGCGCCCGCTTCTCTCTTGCTACACTGCCACGCGACGATTTTCCGATGATTGCCGAAGGCGACCTCCCGACCTCGTTCGAAATACCGGCAGCATCACTCATACAAATAATCGACAAGACACGTTTTGCGATCTCGACTGAAGAAACCCGTTATTATTTGAACGGGATCTTTCTTCATGTATCCGAAGATCCCGAACCCGTATTGAAAGCGGCTGCAACCGATGGTCACCGTCTTGCTCGCATTACTTTGCCACGCCCAGCGGGGGCCGAGGGAATGCCAGACATCATCATTCCCCGCAAATGTGTGGCCGAGGTCCGCAAGCTGCTTGACGAAAGCAGCGGCCACATCATTCAGGTCGACCTGTCAGCGAGCAAGATCAGGTTCACCTTCGACAATGCAATCCTGACATCAAAGCTGATCGATGGAACATTCCCTGACTACAGCCGCGTCATCCCGACAGCCAATGACAAGCTGCTGCGGATTGATCCCAAGGCCTTTTCGCAAGGCGTCGACCGTGTCGCAACTATCGCTACCGAGAAAACACGGGCGGTAAAAATGGCGTTGGACAAGGACAAGATCACGCTTTCGGTCACCAGTCCGGAAAACGGAACTGCTGCAGAGGAAGTTTCTGGTCAATATTCCAGCGATGGATTCGAAATCGGCTTCAATGCGCGCTATTTAATGGACATATTGAGCGAAATCGAAGGCGACATCGTCGAGCTCCATTTGGCTGACGCCAGCGCCCCGACACTGATCCGGGAAAACGACAAGTCTGCCGCGCTTTACGTACTAATGCCCATGCGCGTCTAGGAAGACAGAGACGCTCAACTCTTTCTGGGTGCGCGTGATTTTACTCCGCTGCTTCCGCCAAGGTCAGGTTTTGTGGGCCACGAATGACCGTCCCCGGAAATGCACCGGTCATGCGGCCTTGCCTGAATGTCACCACGCCTGACTTCACTGTCGCAACATAGCCGCTGGCCTTTTGCAGGAGTCGTTTGCCGCCTGC
>JBATDO010000028.1:0-13393 GCA_049663505.1 Sphingorhabdus sp. | reverse complement strand
CATGACATGTTGTAGCAATGTCCAGCTTACGCCTTTGTGCTTATAGGCACAATCGACTGCCAAGGCGACTTCTGCATCTTCTTTGCCCGGATCCACTGCCAACATTGCATTGGCAACGAGCTGTCCGCTCGATGCATCAAACGCCAGGATATCCTCTGTTATCTCGTGATCAACGTTGGTCATCATTGCCAAGACGTCGCTTCCCACGCGCTTGAGTGGCGACAAAAACCGATAGCGCAAGTCCTCCGGCGACAACCGGGAAAACATTGCAGCGAGCGCTGTCTTGTCTTGGGCAGTGGCAGGTCGAACCAAAATCTGGAGGTCGCTTCGCGTCGTCAGTATTTTCGGCTCAGTGAATTCAGCAAGGCACGTCATGCCGGTAGCGATCGCAGCTTGATCAAAACAAAAGCACAAGGCCCAATTTGGGGCACGTTTCCAATTGGCATGTGTTGCCCTTTCTGAGCGCGCGCTCGTTTCACTGGTACGAGCTGGAAACTGAACCACAACTCAGCAACGGTGTATCCGTAGAATAACGTGATTTGCCTGACTCCAAGCATTCTCCAACTGCGGCTTGATCGTTCAACAATCAACAATTTCGTTCAAAGACATCCTGGCAGATTGAAGCAGCGAGCGCTGCATTGCAAAAAAATCAGGGCCCTGCACACAAGCGATCCACCAGATTGGCTGGCCTGAAACAACTTGGTGCTTTTTCCTGATCCGGCCGTGTACCAAGACACCAGCATCGAAACCAAGCCAGATGAGACGGTTGCTCCGCAATATTGCGTATTTCATGGCCGAATTTGCATCCCCACAGTCAGCATGTTCAGGCGAGCGATGTAAAGGAAATCTTGTGCCAGTCGCAACGATCCGCAAACCGGTCAAAGTTAGCCAGAATGCCAACTTTCCTGACGATGATGGATTATCGAAGCAGCTCGATTGGACCGTGGCGCGGAGCTGGCTTGATTATCTGCCAGATGGTGCCCTCAATATTGCTCATGAAGCCGTCGATCGACACGTGGAGCATGGACACGGCAACAAAGTGGCCATCCGCTTCCTTAGGCGTAGCGGCAATGATCACGTCCTGACTTATGCCGAACTCAAACAAGTATCGGATCGATTTGCAAGCCTGCTCGGCCGATTGGGCCAGGAAAGAGGCGTCCGTGTATTCACATTATTGGGTCGTGTGCCGGAACTCTTTGCAACTGCCTTGGGCACATTCAAATTTGGTGGTGTTTTTTGTCCGCTATACTCGGCCTTTGGTCCAGAGCCTGTCCGCGCACGCATGATGATAGGCGAAGCAAATATCTTGGTCACGACCGCGCAAGATTTCATCAAGAAGGTGCAGCCGTGGAAATCGGAACTGTCCAGCCTGTCACACGTGATCGTCATCGATCAATCGCAAGACCTCGAGGATGCCGATACGCTCGATTTTGCAGCCGCATGCGCGAGCGCTGAGCCCGAATTGGAAATTGTACATACTCGACCCGAGGACATGGCATTGCTGCATTTCACGAGTGGAACGACCGGCAAACCAAAGGGTGTAATCCATGTCCATGAAGCTGTGATCGCGCACCATGCCACCGGGCGCCTCGTTCTCGATCTGCATGCAGACGACATCTACTGGTGCACCGCTGACCCAGGCTGGGTTACAGGCACATCCTACGGGATTATTGCGCCTCTCACCTGCGGAGTGACAATGATCGTCGACGAAGCCGAATTCGATGCCCGACGATGGTATGCAACGCTCGAGCGGGAGCGGGTGTCAGTTTGGTACACGGCTCCCACAGCAATAAGGCTGCTGATGAAGGTAGGCGATGCCCTCGTGCAACAATATGACCTGAGCCATCTGCGCTTCATGGCGAGCGTTGGCGAGCCCCTCAATGCTGAAGCAGTTTTGTGGAGCAACCGGGTGTTCGGCAGGCCTTTCCATGACAATTGGTGGCAGACTGAAACAGGAGGGATCATGATTGCAAATTCAGCCGCCATGGATGTGAAACCCGGGTCGATGGGCAAACCCTTGCCTGCGATCAAGGCGGCTATTGTTGAAGTCATTGGTGATACCGTCTGTGTGATCGACACGCCAATGGAAGTCGGCCAACTGGCACTGAAGCCAGGCTGGCCTTCAATGTTTCGCGGTTACCTGCACGAAGATGCACGCTACGCTGCCTGCTTCAAAGGTGGTTGGTACCTGACCGGCGACCTGGTGAAACGTGACGATGACGGCTATTACTGGTTTGTGGGGCGTTGCGACGATGTCATCAAGTCATCCGGGCACCTGATCGGACCCTTTGAGGTCGAAAGTGTCATGATGGAGCATCCAGCAGTTGCAGAAGCCGCAGCCATTGGCATGCCGGACGAGCGCGCAGGGGAAGTCGTCAAGGCGTTCGTAACATTAAGGCACGGCTTCCAAGCATCCGACGCTTTGCTGAAGGAATTGCTTGGCCATGCCCGCAAACGCCTGGGTGCAGCGCTTGCACCTCGCAAAATCGAGTTTCGGGCCGAGTTGCCGCGAACAAGATCTGGCAAGATCATGCGGCGCTTGCTGAAGGCACGAGAGCTGGGCCTGCCTGAAGGCGATTTATCGACTCTGGAGCAGCAAGGGTGAACGAGGGCACGTCAATCAAGGTCCATCTGGACCGCGAGCATGGACTTGAGTTGTTGCAAGAGATGATCCGTATCCGACGGTTCGAGGAGAAATGCGGCGAGCTGTACCAGCAGGAAAAGATCCGCGGGTTCCTCCACCTCTATATTGGTGAGGAAGCAGTAGCCGTAGGCATCATGCAGGCACTGGAGCCCGAGGATGCAGTAGTGGCTACATACCGTGAACATGGTCATGCTCTCGTTCGGGGTGTTCCTGCCAATGCGATCATGGCCGAGATGTTCGGAAAGCAAGAAGGCTGCAGCCGAGGACATGGCGGTTCCATGCACTTGTTCGATGTTGAAAGGCGGTTTTTTGGCGGCAATGCCATCGTGGCTGGCGGCTTACCGATTGCCGCTGGACTGGCCTTGGCGGACAAGATGCGCAATCTCAATCATATCACGACCTGCTTTTTTGGCGAAGGCGCGGTCGCCGAAGGCGAGTTTCACGAGACGCTCAACCTGGCAGCGCTTTGGCAATTGCCAGTTCTGTTTGTCTGCGAGAACAATCTTTATGCAATGGGAACCGCACTCAAGCTGTCCGAATCCGAAACCGAGATTCATGCAAAGGCAGCTAGTTACCGAATTCCTGCAGAAGCCGTCGATGGGATGAACGTGGTCGAGGTAGAGGGCGCCGCCAGGCGCGCGACAACTGCGATCCGAAAAAATGGCGGCCCTTACTTCCTTGAATGCAAGACTTATCGTTTTCGGGCGCATTCCATGTACGATCCACAACTCTACCGCGACAAGTCAGAGGTCGAGGACTGGATGAAGCATGATCCAATCGAACGTTTTGTCAGCTGGTGCCTGAGCGCGGGGCTATTCCATGAAGGAGATGTTGCAGAAATCGAAGCTGATGCACTTCGCGAATTGTCCGCAGCCGTCGATTTTGCCGAGGCCGGGTCTTTGGAGCCTGTTGAAAATCTATTGCATAACGTCGGTGCAGGGGAGCCACCATGCCCGAAATGAGCTATCGCGAAGCAGTCCGAGCCGCTATCCGTACCGCCCTGATAAAGGACGAGCGTGTCTTTCTCATGGGAGAAGACGTTGGTCATTATGGCGGATGCTACGCAGTCAGCAAAGGATTGCTTGAAGAATTCGGATCCGATCGGATCCGTGACACCCCGCTTTGCGAGTCAGCCTTCACAGGAGCCGGAATCGGTGCTGCCCTGGGTGGTATGCGCCCCATCATAGAACTCATGACCTGCACCTTCTCATTGCTCGCGCTCGATCAAATTATGAATAATGCAGCGACACTCAGGCACATGTCAGGCGGACAATTCACGGTTCCGATTGTAATCCGAATGGCAACGGGGGGAGGACGCCAATTGGCTGCACAGCATTCGCACAGCCTGGAAGGATGGTTCGCGCATATTCCCGGTTTGCGGATACTTGCCCCGGCAACTGTCGAGGATGCACGCGGAATGCTTGAATTGGCGCTCGCTGACCCGGATCCTGTGCTGATTTTCGAGAACGCGCTGCTATATTCCCTAACTGCTTCGATCGATGAATCCGTTTCAGTCAACATCGACCAGGCCGCGGTCAGGCGATCGGGCAACGATGTGAGCTTGATCACTTATGGTGGATCGCTTGAAAAGACCATTGCTGCGGCTCAACAACTCGCTGGTGAAGGAATTGATGCCGAAGTCCTCGACCTCAGGGTCTTGCGGCCACTGGATGATGCCGCAATTTTCGATTCGGTCAGGAAAACCCGGCGCGCAGTCATCGTTGATGAAGGCTGGCGTTCGGGTGGGATCGCAGGCGAGGTCATCGCGCGACTTGTCGAAGGGGTGTTCTGGGAGCTCGATGCTCCACCCGCGCGCGTCTGCACTGCAGAAGTGCCAATCCCTTATGCGCGCCATCTTGAAGAAGCCGCACTGCCCAGTATCGAACGGATCGTCTGCGCCGCACGATCATTGCTGGGGCGGTGACGACTATGGGGGACTTCAAAATGCCCTCCCTCGGTTCGGACATGGAAGCGGGAACGTTGGTCGAGTGGCTAAAGCGGCCAGGCGACACTGTACGACACGGTGACATCATCGCGGTCGTGGAAACGGAAAAGGGAGCAATTGAAATCGAGGTGTTTGAAAATGGCACCATTGACCAGTTGATTATCGCTCCTGGAACAAAGGTGCCTGTGGGAACTGTCCTTGCAAGAATTTCAGGATCGCAACCTGGACTTTCCGGATCTGCCAAGCCGACCGCACAAATACCTCCATCGGCAACGAGTGCTCCGCAGGCGCCGCCACAGGGTACCCCAAGGCAATATGTCAATTTGAATCGGCGCGTTTCCCCGGCTGCGCGAAAGTTGGCGCTGGAGCAAGGAATTGATCCAGGCCAGGTTCATGGAACAGGTCCTGGAGGTGCAGTCATCCGATCCGACATCGAACAAAGCCTGGCAGTAAAGGACAACCGACCGGCGCGTGACTTGGATCCCATGCGCCGCGCGATTGCCGCTGCCATGGCGCGGTCCAAGCGCGAAATACCACATTATTACCTCGCTCATAATTTTGACATGAGCCCAAGTGTTGCCTGGCTCGACACTTACAACAAGGCGATGCCGCCGTCAGAGAGGCTGTTGTTGGCTGCAGTCACGCTCAAGGCGACTGCATTGGCGTTGCGCGAGTTTCCCGAATTCAACGGTTTTTATACGGCTGACGGTTATCAGCCGAGCAACGCTATCCATCTGGGCATTGCCATTTCCATACGCGGCGGCGGCCTTGCAGCGCCGGCAATACATCATTGCGATCAACTGTCATTGGCTGACTTGATGGCCAGGATGCGCGATCTGGTCGGACGGGTCAGAAAAGGCGAATTTCGATCATCGGAGATCAGTGATCCGACAATGACCGTGTCGAGCCTAGGGGAACGAGGCGTGGATGCGTTGCTGCCGATCATTTATCCACCTCAAGTGGCAATTGTCGGGTTCGGCAGCACGAAGTTGCGCCCATGGGTGATCGATGGCCGTGTAGAGGCGCGTTCCGTCATGACCGCCACACTGGCCGCAGACCACCGTGTCAGCGACGGGCACCGCGGCGCCATCTTCCTCGACAGTATTGCTCGGCGTCTCACGGAACCGGATACATTATCATGACTGAACAGGAAATCCGGGCCCTTATAATCGAGGAAATCGGCAACATCGCTCCTGAAACAGATGCCACCAATGTGCCTTTAAACGCCGACCTGCGCGAAGCCCTCGATCTTGACTCGATGGACTTGTTTAACCTGGTTGTTGCGCTCAGCGAGCGCCTCGAGTTAGACATCCCCGAAGTTGACGTGCCGATGCTGACTACCCTTGCGGGCGCTACGGCCTATCTCGTCAAGCATGTGCAGCGATAGAATTTAGCATACAGCCAAGGAGGTTACCTGAAAAGCGAAACAGGCTATGGAAATGCCCATTCGAGGAGTGTGCATTGACCTTGATGATTTTTGGCATCGCACTTGCGCAATCCTTCAAAACTAAGATGCTCAATCGAGGCATGCTAGGGACGGATCGCAACCTTGAGCACACCACCGCGCTGGTGGGCAAAGAGCTCATAGGCACTTTCGATCTCATCAAGGGTAAAATGATGCGTGACCAGTGTCGATCCATCGAACCGCCCGGATGCGACCACATCGATCAGGCGCCTCATCCTCTCCTTGCCACCAGGGCATAAAGTGGTGACGATGTGATGGTCGCCCAATCCTGCCGCAAAGGCATCGACCGGGATGGACAGATCTTCCGAGTAAACACCCAATGAGGACAATGTTCCCCCTGGGCGCAATACCCTGAGAGCCGCTTCAAAAGTCGACTGTTTCCCAAGGGCTTCGATCGAAACATCGACACCACGCCCACCAGTCAGCTGCATGATTTTCGCCACGGGGTCGCCTTTGGAAACATCGATGACATGATCTGCTCCCAATTGCCTAGCTTTTTCAAGGCGTTCTGCGACTTGGTCAACGACGATTATGTTGGTTGCTCCCATCAGCCTGGCACCAACTGTTGCGCATAGTCCAATTGGACCCTGTGCGAAGACAGCGACACTGTCACCGATCCTGATGTTACCCGATTCAGCGCCGCTCATTCCAGTAGACATGATATCTGGGCACATCAGGACTTGTTCGTCTGTCAGGTGATCGGGAATGACGGCGAGATTGGCCATGGCGTTGGGCACGACAAGATAGTCTGCCTGGGCGCCGTCTATCGTGTTTCCGAACTGCCAGCCTCCCATGGCCGCCCAGCCATGACCGTGCGAACCGCCACATTGCGAATGACAGCCGCTCAACGAGGCATTTGAGGTTCCCGAAGGTGTTATCGCTCCGGCTATCACCCTTTGCCCGACTTCAAAGCCCTCGACCTTGTCGCCAAGCTCTTCGATGATGCCCACCGGTTCATGACCGATCGTCAGCCCCGACCGAACTGCATATTCGCCCTTGAGAATGTGGACATCCGTACCGCAGATCGTCGTCAAGGTAATGCGGATCAGCGCGTCAAGGGGTCCGGGTCGCGGCACGGGCTTTTCGCCGAGGATAATCTCTCCTGGCCTTATGAAAATGGCGGCACGCATTTTTTCGGGCATTATCGCTTCCCTTTCAAGCACAGTATCGTGCTGAAATTGAGACGCTGCAATCCGGTCTTGTCCTGATTGCGAGGCAATAACCTCGCTACTGACCCGCTGTTACACTATCGCTATTGCAGAGAATATGCTTGGCCAAACGACAGGGTCGCGCCTCCACCTGTCCGTTCCAACCGAATTTTGTCGCTATACTGCGTTTCGTTACATTGCTTGCAAATGGGTGATTTCTTGGAGCTGATGGATGATCAAGCTAACGTCACCGTTGGCATCGAACACCGGCCTGTTTTCGATTTTCCAGTCACGTCTCTGGTAACTGCCACTGGCGTCAAGGATATCGATTCGTTGGGCAGGAATGGTGTTTGCGCCCTTCTCTTCCACCACCTTGTGGAATGATGCCAGAGTGTTGGAAATATATTCAGAATCGGCCGATCCCGCGTTTTCTTGAAAAACATCATAGAACGGGCTTCCTACCAAACGACTTCGCGCCAGACCCAGTTGCGATTTACAGGCATCATTTGCCTCGACAATGTAGAGTCCGGGCCCAGGGTCAACTATCAGACATGGTCCACTCGCGGAGCCTTCATCGAATTCAATTTCGAGTGGCTCGCGCGTCTCGCCTTGTCCTGCCGACCTTGAAAAATGGTTCCCTGCGCTGAACGCTCCATTTTCAGAGGCATTGAGCACTGCAAGCTCTTTCTTGTCATCCCTGATGAGATTCCTGATATATTCGAGATCATCGGCAGAACTTGTCGTGTCCAGAAACCGTGTGAGATGCTTGATATTGTGATGAAGGACAAAGGAGCGCATGTCTTTCGGTTCGTCGATAATCATCTAGCCATTCCATCTTCAGGCTAGCGAGGGGGCAATTGAACCAGTCCACTGTCTGTACATTTTCGTACACAACCGATCATGGCGAGATGATACTGCGCCAGATCGCGTTATTCTTGCGACGAAAGGAGCGGAATGGCCATGCTCGATCCTGCAAAATTAGGAGTTCATCCAAGAGGTGTATACGCGTCGGAAGCGAACCTCTCGAGTCGGAATCTATCAACGATCCTTATCTTGCCCCGTGTTGCCTCCACGTAACCTGCGCGTTGCAGCGATTGCATAGCCAACGTCACTCCGGCTCGCCGAACATTGAGCATGACCGACAGGAATTCATGGGTCATCTTGATTTCATCTGAAGCTACCCGGTCTGCACACATGAGCAGCCAACGCGCCAGGCGTTCCTCGACTGTAAGACTTGCGTTTGCCAAGGCCGTTTGCGCGATTTGGGCTATTGTTACATATACAAAATTGTTAAGCTGGCTTCGTAGACTGGTGCTTTGTTCCATTGCCGTCGCAAGTGCGCGCGCCGACATGCGATAGCCGTGACCAGGAATCTGCATGAAGCAACGCAAACAAGTGTCGTCTACCCCGAGGCTGGTTGCAATATCGACAATGCCATCGTTACCCACGATACCAGCCTCGGTTTCGTGCCCATTTCGCGAAGCTGCGACCATTGAAGCAATTCCGTCTTCGAAAAACCAGCAATGCTGAATTGGACGGCCTGGCATGGACAGGATATGCCCTCTTGGCAGCTCAAAATGAACCAGATCGGGAGCCACCAACGCAAAGTCAGCAGGCGCCATCGCCGCGAGTAACTTGTTCTTGATAACTGACTGAACCGGACCTGACAAAACTCGCCCCTAATAAACGGGGCGGGAGCTGTTCTCTCTGCCGGCTGCGCCCGAAAAGCATCAGCAACCGATGCTTGTTATATGGTGAGCACATGCTTGGAATACAATCCATGGCCGAGTCTGTACGGTGTCGCACAATGCAATTCATTTTCAGGTCCCAAAAAACTTCAATATATGAAGGGTTTCGACGTTGGCAAAATCAGCCTTTCGGGCGACCTTTTTGACCAATGTAGCGGTAGGGGCGAGCCGAAGTCGACCTGCTCGCATCTTCCCAGCTTGAGGGTTGCAAACAGGCTTGAACAATTATTGGAAATATCGTGTGCTTGGCTTATTGGCTGGCAAGGCCTGAATATGCACGAGTGTCTTGGGGGATGATCAGGACAATTCATTTGAACGGGCGGCCTTCCAGTACGCCTGGCGCCTGGGTCAAAATATTTGACACGTCTATAGGTGCAGGTCCTGTGAAAACAGCATTGAAAGGCGCAAATCCCAAGGACACTGGTGGGCGTCCAACCTAAATATCGATGAGCCGTTTGCCCTCGATCATAAGTGAATGCTTCAATAGCCATCATTTTCTCGCTCGCGCGATGCTAATTGCGGGCGGCAATCCCCTCTGCTCACATTGCCCACAGTTTCCGCAAGTCCTCGGGAAGACTCTTTTTCACATCTTCGATTTCTCCCCTGGAAATATGCTTGGCGAGAATATCCATGACGGCTGAGACTTCGGCCTCAGGGTCAATCAACGGGTCATCCTGGAATTTGCCCTCGATGGCCCAAACAAACTGTTCCTTGCGCTTGATATCGGTCGCAATCTTCGAAGGATTATAGCCTTCATAGTAGATCCCTCGAATCAAAGTGGGGAGCTGGGCTGCAAGTTGCGCGCATTCGTCGACTTGAAGCCGGTCACGAAGCAGGTGGAGCGTCTCACGCATCAACCGATATGCCCGTTGTTTATCGTTCCAACCAACAGCCGCTTGAACATCGTTTACCCAAATATTTGCATCTTGCACTGCCTTGTCAAAGATCGCCAATCCTAGGCTGCTCATTTCAATGCTCCTTTTTCAACATGGATAAATTCAAGGTCCTTCGGGGACGCCTTGCAACAGCGAAATCGTTACGCGGCGCGTTGGAATGCACCTTCATGATCAAGCACTCGGGGTCTGGAAAATTGTAGGACGATTAGTCCGCTCAATATCGCTGCAAAAAAGCACCACAAGGAAATGAGCCAGTCGGAATAGGCCAACCAGACCGCAATCAAGGCAATAATCGCGACAATTCCAAAGGAACGGACGGGCTGGAAGCTAGATAATAATGGTGCCAGGCAAGTTCCGCCGATGTAAAACGCCATGGCCAGCTCCTCGAATTTATGCGGCAGATAATATGCGAT
Source organism: Sphingorhabdus sp. (assembly GCA_049663505.1). GTDB lineage: Bacteria > Pseudomonadota > Alphaproteobacteria > Sphingomonadales > Sphingomonadaceae > Sphingorhabdus_B. The sequence goes on along the minus strand of JBATDO010000028.1, from coordinate 3,134 downwards.
GTGACCGCTCGTCACCTGGGCTGAAACAGATTGTGTCGCTATCGCGTAAAGGAAGTACATTCCTGCGATGGAGCCAGACACGAGCGCAACGGCAATATAGTTACGCCGAACGGCAACCGGTTCGATCAAGAGAATGGCAGATGGCACGTAAATTGGCCACAACACATGCGAAAACAGGAGATATGTCTCGGTCAACATCAGGCTATCGCTGCCGTCGTGCATCAACTGCTTCCAGAGCAAGCCCTCAACCAACTGCTGAATCCCAAAAGCAATGGGAATTGCAGCAAGGGGAATTTCCGCCAGTTCCTGCGTCCGCCGCACGGCAACAGTCCCAAACCCCATAAGGACGATCGCGGCCAGGTAACTGGAGTTTGCAGAAAAACAGATGACGATTCTCCTCACCCTGTCGGCGCCAGTAAATTTTGCACGCCAAAAGAGATTCCATTGCTCTGTTCCATACGGACGAACCGAACCTCCCGCCTATATGTAGAATCCCCAATGCCAAACTCGATTATGTCTGTAAAATATGGACGGTCCGGCCAGGACTAGCCATTTAGCCTGCAATCACTTCGACAGGCTTTTCGACGCTTGCCTGGATCTTGGTCGGCTTTCTGGTCTCAAGTGCAGCAATGCGAATGATCAAGGGCTCCGGAAGACGAGAACAAATCGCTATTTCAACTCGGTGCAGAACGAGCGGCCGGCTAAGTCGGTTGCTTGGCAGGGCCCCTCTTGGACAAGTTCGACGAAATCCTTCCAAGCTCGGCTTGGTGAATAATGAAACGGAAATGTGTTGTTAAACCACCAGGCATCGCAATGGGCATGACCTGTGATCTTGCCGAGATCAGATTTTGAATGAACGAATAATCTTCGCTTGCGCCAATTGGACGAAGCACCTCAGGTCGAAAACTGGTCGTGCCATTGTGTTTTCGGTGATGTTCAAGGGAAAGGGGTTAAACTGCTGTCACCTTATCCCTGAAACCAAGCCATTTTGCTCGTTGCTCGTTGGGGCCTACTAAAAGGACATTCAGCGTCCATTGTGAAACGCCTACTCCCGCTGTTCAGTGACCTTAACGGACTTGTAGTCCCAGCTCATTCAGCAACTGCTCTGCCTGTTCATGCGCAATGATAGCCCCTCGAAAAAGCGCAGCGTCTACGAGGCGCAGGCCACCCAGATCTGCGCCTCGCAAATCGGCATTTTCAAACCGCGAACCGTTCATGCTTGCATCCTTGAGGCTGCAACCGACAAATACAGCTCCACGAAAATCACATTCGCTTAAATCGGCATGACTGAAGTCGAGTTTATGCAAGATCTGCTTATGAAAGGAGAAGCGTGGAAGCTTTGCATTGATCAATATGGTTTCATCAAACGTTAAGTCGAGCGTCTTTGCGTGGGACAAGTCGGAACCTGTAAGCTTGCATCTTTCAAACGTCGTGCCGGAGAGCACCGCACGCCTAAGAACGCAATTATTGAAGTCGCTGGCAACCAAGCGGGCGTCGCTCAGATCGGCGCCAGTCAATATCGCAAAGGCACCACGACATGATAACCAAGAAGTCCCGTCAAGCGTTGATCCGGTAAAGTCCGCGTGACGCAGGTTGCAGCGTTCAAATGTCCACAATGGCAACGATAGTCCGCTGAGATCGACTTCTTCCAATTCGCAATCGACAAGGTGTGAAGGAGCAGCCGACAATGCCAACTGTTCAATATCGCGACGTGTAAGAATTTGTCCCCGTACGGACCGATCGTTCAATTGGTTATCCATCAGACGCCGCTATCATCAAAATGGTCCAAGGCGAAGCTCTCAAGTGGCAGCGAACACAGGGGCAAGCCGACATCCGCATACAGCAAACCAAAGTTGCTCAAGCTGATGCATTGGTCTTCATTTCGCCAGTTTATTTTGTCGGGTTTCCGGCGATTCTCAAAGGCTGGATCGAACGGGTTTTTACTTTGGGGTTCGCTTTTTCACTCAAACCAGAAGGGTGGCGAAGCGACATTGGGGGGCGGCTGCCTTTGCTCACGCATGACAAGGCATTGATCAATCAGTACAACAATCTTTGACGAAGCATCCTACGCTCAGGGCTTGCGCGCGGCGATGAAGACCCTCGTCGATGATTTTGCGCTTCACTATCCGGGGATCAAGACTGTCGAGCATGATTATTGCTATGCTGTAAATGGCGCAGATATGGCAACTCGCAAGGGCTATCTGGAGCGGGCCTATGCTCTTGGAAAAGCATTCGATGACTGAAATGCTTTAGCGGAGAATTTGATAGTCATGAACATCTGCGATTGGCCGTAAATGCCAACGGCAGCTCGTAGACGGTCCGCCCCCCGAACGCCGTCGGTCAGCAATGGGCCAACTAAAGTCATAAATGGAACAGCGGCAAGCCATAACTCAAATGGTGCCGAGTGGCGTATTTGGCACCTTCGCATTTGGGTGGTCAGTACGGCGCCGAAGTGAAGAGGCGGCGACTTGTGTCTGCAAAGGCCATTCGCCCGAAGCGGTCTCGTATCGGGGGCTATTGCACTGAAATTTACCAAATGTGAGATCTGAATTTGTCCGATTACGGTTCTTACCACATCAGTACCATTGCCTATTTTGGAAGATCGAGGATCGTGACAGAAATCATTGGGCGGGGCAGTGTGGCCAACTGCCGAACGTGCACCGTTAGTTGGCGGGAAAGGTTGACCGATGACTGCTACTTCAAGAACAATCAGGATATTGTGTTGCGGCGTCGCTGGGTTGGCGTTGATTGTGCCGCAGTTGGTGAGCGCGACGAGCTATTTGGCCGAAGCGCCGCCTCAGGTCCGACCACGGACTTCCGCGCTACCAAATGAAATCAATCCGCCAATCGTGGTGGTGCCGCAAGTCGGCGCCGATCCTGTGATCCTGAAGCCCGGTCAACTCAGTGCCACGCTGAGCAAGCTTCGGGTCAAGCGCCGAATTCCGATCGAAACTTTGCGCAGCCAGCCAGTTATCACGCTAGGTGCGGCCAAGGTCGACATGCGACCGGTGTTCAACAATTCCAAATCGCCATTGGTCTTGGCCGATAGCCTGCGGGCCCAGCCCGACCTGGCGGCAGTGCTGGCTCAGACCATCGAGGTGACCGAGGTCGACCAGGGTCTGATCGTCCATCAG
>JBATDO010000027.1:0-7121 GCA_049663505.1 Sphingorhabdus sp. | reverse complement strand
GCATTTGTTTGGCTGCAAGAGTGAACCGACTGTCAAAGGGCAGGCTAGTTTTTCGTTTTCAATTGTCCGGGGCGTTGGATTCTTTGAAGCTCAGCCTCCCGTTTTCCGGGGCGCGTGAAGATGGGCTGTGGCAGCACACCTGCTTTGAAGCCTTCTTGCGAAAAGCAGGCTGTGATCAATATCTTGAATATAATTTTGCGCCTTCACGAGCATGGGCCGCCTATTCGTTCCAAGGCTATCGAAGTGATATGTGCGATCTGGCGATGAAATGCTTCCCGGAAATTACAGTCTGGCACGACCCAGGTCTGTTTTCGATCGAGGCAGAGATAACTCTTCCCGTCGGGTGGCACGAAGCCGTGTTGGAGATCAACTTGGCAGCAGTGATAGAAGAATGCGGCGGGTTGAAATCCTATTGGGCGATCACGCACCCGCCAGGCAAACCGGATTTCCATGATAAGGATTGCTTTGCTCTGCAACTGGAGGCAACAGTCGGCTCATGAAATTCGGAATTGATCGGCTCTTGTCAGAGCCAGAACTGCGTCGAGCATTAAGGGGCAAGCGTGTTGCATTATTGGCGCATCCGGCCTCGGTCACGGCTGATCTGACCCATTCACTCGATGCGCTTGCAGCGCTTGACGACATCAAAATCACAGCAGCCTTTGGCCCACAACATGGTCTGCGAGGGGACAAGCAGGACAACATGATGGAGTCTCCCGACTTCACTGACCCCGTTCTGGGTATCCCGGTATTTAGCCTGTACGGAGAAGTTCGGCGCCCGACTGGCCAATCCATGAGTACGTTCGACGTGATCCTGATTGACATGCAGGACCTAGGATGCCGAATTTACACCTTTATCACTACATTGTTGTACGTACTCGAGGCGGCAGCAAAGCATGGCAAGGAAGTCTGGGTCCTTGATAGACCCAATCCTGCCGGCCGGCCGATTGAAGGCCTGGTGCTGCAAAAGGGGTGGGAAAGTTTTGTCGGCGCAGGCCCGATTCCCATGCGGCACGGACTTACCCTTGGCGAACTGGGACAATGGTTCATTGATTATTTTCATATCGACGTCAAATATCGCGTCATAGCGATGCATGGATATCAACCTGATGCAGCCCCAGGCTATGGTTGGCCCAGTAACGAGCGGATATGGATCAATCCGAGCCCCAATGCTCCCAACATCAACATGGCACGCGCTTATGCAGGAACGGTCCTGCTGGAAGGCACAACATTATCGGAAGGAAGGGGAACAACCCGTCCGCTCGAGATTTTTGGAGCTCCGGACATTGATGCCCGATCAGTTATCAAAGAGATGACCACTTTTGCCCCGCAATGGCTAAAGGGCTGTGTGCTGCGTGAAATCTGGTTTGAACCAACGTTTCACAAGCATGTCCACACATTGTGCCACGGCGTGCATATCCACGCAGAAGGGGCAAGCTATGACCACGAGGCCTTCCGGCCGTGGCGCGTTCAGGCGCTTGCCTTCAAGGCAATCAGGCGACTGTATCCAGCCTATGAGCTTTGGCGTGATTTCGCGTATGAGTACGAATATGGCAAACTTCCTATAGACGTAATCAATGGTGGTCCGTTGCTGCGTGAGTGGGTTGATGATGCTGCGGCAGATAGCGCCGACCTTGACGCGATCTCATTACCGGGCGAGCAATCCTGGGCTCAGGATCGTTCGAAATACCTGCTTTATTAGTGACCGTGTTTACGGCTCAGTTCCCGCATGGCGTCATCAAGGCCCTCGAGTGTCAACGGATACATCCGATCATTCATCAGTTCCTTGATGATCTTCGTGGACTGCGAATATCCCCACTGCTTTTCAGGAACGGGATTTAGCCATATTGCTGCGGGATAGGTCGTGGTTAGCCGATGCATCCATACAGCACCTGACTCTTCGTTGAAATGTTCGACAGAACCACCCGGATGGGTAATTTCATAAGGGCTCATCGAGGCGTCTCCAACCATGACAACCTTGTAGTCATGTGGAAATTTGTGGAGCAGGTCCCACATCGCTGTCCGTTCAGAAAAGCGTCGCTTGTTATCCTTCCAAACCCCTTCGTAAGGGCAATTGTGAAAATAGAAGAATTCTAGGTTTTTGAATTCGCTGGTAGCGGCGCTGAACAGTTCCTCGCACAATTTGACAAAAGGATCCATCGATCCGCCGACGTCCAGCAAGAGCAGCAATTTAATGGCGTTGCGCCGTTCGGGCCGCATTTGGATGTCGAGCCACCCCTGACGTGCCGTGCCGTTTATCGTTGCATCGATATCAAGCTCGTCGGCGGCTCCGTCTCGCGCAAATTTCCGCAGTCGGCGCATCGCGATCTTGATGTTGCGCGTGCCAAGTTCCCGCGTGTGATCAAGATTTTGAAACTCTCGCTTCTCCCAAACCTTAACCGCGCGCTTATGCTTAGATTCGCCGCCAATCCGCACGCCTTCCGGGTTATATCCACTATTCCCATATGGTGAGGTGCCGCCGGTGCCGATCCACTTATTTCCGCCTTCGTGACGCTTTTCCTGCTCCTCCAAGCGCTTTTTGAGGGTTTCCATCAATTCGTCCCAACTACCCATGGCTTCGATCTTCGCCATTTCTTCAGGACTTAAATATTTTTCCGCAATTGCTTTCAGCCAATCAGAAGGGACGTCGATCTCAGCTTGTCCATATTCGCTGAAAATGCCCTTGAACACCTTGTTGAAAACCTGATCGAAACGGTCGAGCAGCGCTTCGTCCTTAACAAGTGTCGTTCGTGCAAGGTAATAAAATGCCTCCGGGCTTTGCTCGATGACGTCAGCCTGCAACGCCTCGAGCAACGCGAGATGCTCTTTGAGAGACGCAGAAATTCCGGCACTACGAAGTTCATCCATGAAGGAGAAAAACAAGACGCATTTCCTTATTAATTGTTCGGTTAATCATCTGACCGTTGTCGAGGCGTTCGTCAACCATGGGTTAGTTAACGAAGCAATAACCATATTGGGATAGTCCCGTGTGCGAAATGTAAAAAGGTCGCATGTCCCATGAGAATGGAAAAAGTCGAGGTTAAGGAAAATCGCTGGATCGAAGAAACGGCCCGCATTTGCGGTGACGTGACTGTCGGGTGCGCAGAAGCCGCAGGAGTTCTCGAAAAGGCACTCGCTTCGGCAGACTGGCTGAAATCAAGGCATGGTGAACTCACTGAGCTCACTTTGCGTCTTGATTCCGATATCGCTGAGGTCACTCAAGCTACGTCAGATGCAAGGGCCTTGTCCGAGGCTGCGACAGTCAGATTGATGAGCGGCACCGAGACAGTTGAGCTTTCGCTTGCCAGCTTTTCGGAAATGATTGGACTGATTGAAAGTCTGGGAACCCATATAACAGGCTTTGCAGCAGCCATGGAGCAGGTAAAGCGCGTTTCGCAGTCGATTGATACGATTGCCCGTACAACAAACATGCTTGCTCTCAACGCTGCAATAGAAGCAGAAAAGGCAGGGGAGGCCGGGCAGACTTTTGCTGTCGTTGCATCAGAAGTAAAGAAGCTTGCCCTTGATACGCGCAAGGCAGCAGTGGAGATTACCGGCACGGTAAACTCCCTGTCCAACGAGGCGTCGAAATTTGTTGGCCAGATCGAAGAGGGTATTGCCAGCAGCGGTGAAGCGCAGCGACAATTTGGAAGTCTCAAACAACTTATGGACGGTGTAAGTGATATCGTGGGACAGGTTGGGGATCATAATCGCGAGATTGCCGCCAGCACTGCCCACATTCATCACAGTCTGGCTGAATCACAGCATGTCCGTGATAGCGTGGCTGACGCCAACGGGGAGATGTTTAACGCTGTGGGGCATGCCCACAATCAGATCGTTCATCTGGAGTCGCAAGCAAATCGCATGTTTGATCACATTGTCCACAGCGGCCTGTCGTTTCAGGATGCCGAGTTTGTCGATCTTGCGGTGAGTGAGGCACAAAGGATAATCAGGATAACCGAAGACGCGATCGCAGACGGCAGCCTCACAATCGATGCACTGTTTGATGATAACCTCATGCTCATACCTGGCAGCAACCCGCAGCGATTTGTGTCAAAATTGACTGGCTGGGCCGAGCAATATTGGCAGCCGGTGATCGAAACTGTGAAGGAACGCAAGCCTGACAAGATATTGTCGGTGGTTCCCACCAGCCGGAAGGGATATTTGCCCATTCATTTGAAAGAATTTTCACGCAGACCTACGGGCGACCTTGCGCATGACACGAAATATTGTCGCAATGGCCGCGTTCTCCTGGAAGGCGTCGATCTCGTGGCCAAAGCCAGCGAACAGGACTACATGATGGCGGTGTATCGCCATGAGGGTGACGGCAAGACCTACAATATTGTTCGCAATGTATATGTTCCCATGCACATTCATGGCCGGAGGTGGGGCGACTTTGAAATTGCCTATGTGATCTGATTGGTTCCAGGAAGTCACGGGTTTTGAACGGTTCGCAACAAGTTTCATGATATATGCATGAGCCAATACCATGTGCCGAGGAGGGATAGCGACATCATTTTAAAGCGCGGTTACTGGTTGGGATATGTTCGCGATAGATTTTGCGCCTTCAATATTTCCATCTCCACACCGGTGGCACAGAAAAATCAAGACCACCCGACACCCCGGAGCGTGTCTCCGGGGTAAAATAGGTGGCTCATGAGCATTAGCTCAAGCTGCAATTTTGCAAAAATAGGAGTGAGGCAAGGCGCGTGTGAGCAACGCTTTTCAGGCCATCAGTTACCTTGGCGCCGGGCCATGAAGGCGAGCCGCTCGAACAACATCACATCTTGTTCGTTCTTGAGAAGTGCGCCGTGCAATGGAGGAATGGCCTTGCTCGGATCACGTGATTGCAAAACGTCCAATGGCATGTCCTCGTGCAGAAGGAGTTTCAGCCAGTCGAGTAGTTCCGACGTCGACGGCTTCTTCTTCAGGCCAGGAACATCGCGAACCTCATAAAATATGTCCATTGCCTTCGAAACGAGTATCTTCTGGATACCAGGAAAATGAACATCGATGATGGCCTGCATCGTTTCCCGGTCCGGGAATTTGATGTAGTGGAAAAAGCACCGGCGCAGGAATGCATCGGGCAGTTCCTTTTCATTGTTTGACGTAATAATAACGATCGGACGTTCAACGGCCTTTATCGTTTCATGCGTTTCATAGACATAAAACTCCATCCGATCGAGTTCCTGCAACAGGTCGTTGGGGAATTCGATGTCGGCTTTGTCGATTTCATCGATCAGCAATACCGGCAATTGTTCGGAGGTGAATGCCTCCCACAGCTTGCCTTTTTTTATGTAGTTCTTGATATCATGTACGCGTTCATCGCCCAATTGACTGTCACGGAGTCGAGCGACGGCGTCATATTCATAAAGACCCTGTTGTGCCTTGGTGGTCGACTTGATGTTCCACTCGATTAAAGGGGCGCCAAGAGCTGTTGCAATTTCCTGTGCCAACACGGTCTTGCCGGTACCCGGCTCACCTTTTACCAGCAGTGGGCGCCGTAATTTGGTTGCTGCGTTGACCGCGACCTTCAGGTCATCAGTGGCGACGTAATTATCGGTACCTTCAAAGCGCATGGACGTGTCCTGTTTGTTAATCGAACGGTTAATTCGATAAGTGGCCACGTCCATATATGCAATACAATAGTGCTTACTGCCAAAGTACCGTCCTCAGGATGCAAGTATCTCGGTATGTCGCGCCGCTATCAGATGCCAAAGGCCGCGTTGCTGGGCCAGTAACTGTTCAGAACCGAATGCCATTGCGCGCCGGTAGCTTGGATCGTTACCAAGTTGCTGTGCGAGATTGACGCAACTTTCCATGCTCGGAAGTGAGTTTCTAGGCGCCTCAAGACCGACATGAAGTGCGACCGTATTCAGCAATGATCGGCTCTGGTGCCAGTCGATTACAAAGGCAATTGCAGCTCCAGCCGGGCATCCCTTGCGGTCCGAGGTTGCCAGCATTTCGAAGTTCCTCGACTGGCTTCTTACCAAGGCAGTGATGCGGTCTTGACCATTGAGTCGACGGATGTGACCCGCGATTACAGTCATGTTGTTCAGGTAAGAGCGTTCGGCAGCGAACCCATCAATTGCCTCGACAAGCCATTTTCGGGCTGAATCGTCCATGATTTTTTTTGCTGCATGATCGACTACCCCCGGCAACCGCCCGTGCAGGATGTTCATAAAATGCGCGATGTCAGCAATGAGCGCCGCCCGCGCGGTTTTGGCAGGTGAACGCAAATCGGGACGTTGTCCGCGATCGTCCAGAAACGTGACCAACGGTCTGGTTAGGGCCAGGCTGCCTTTGGAAATAATATCGCGCGCAAAGGACGCGCCAAATGCGTCATCCGATTGGGGGCGCGCCAAATTATCCATAGCTTACTCCGAGGTTGGTCCACGCGGCTGTTCAAGACGCTCAAGCCGAGTGGATTAGCAAAAAGTCCTAAATGACTAGTTTACGCCCTGAAAACTTTTAAATCACAATGATATGATAAATGGATCCTGGTATGGAATCCCGAAGATACCAAGGCGCAAAATGCTCATCGCGTCGGACAAGACGGCCCTGACGCGTGCCTGCGACCAACATTTCTGCATATCATGGCCTTGCGTGACACATCCGACGCAAGACATTGACCTGTTGTTGGCAGGCCTGGTGGGCCTGAGCCAACCAGGCTTGCTAGTTATTGATCAAGGAAGCTTCGCATCTTGCGGCTTCGGCTTGGATGCTTCAATTTTCGAAGGGCCTTCGCCTCGATCTGGCGGATACGCTCACGAGTGACAGAGAACTGTTGCCCCACTTCTTCCAGCGTATGATCGGTATTCATCCCGATTCCAAACCGCATGCGCAGCACACGTTCTTCGCGCGGCGTGAGACTTGCCAAAACCCGTGTCACGGTTTCCTTGAGATTTGCCTGGATCGCTGCATCAACCGGGATAATGGCATTTTTATCTTCGATAAAATCACCCAGGTGACTGTCTTCCTCGTCGCCAATCGGGGTTTCAAGCGAAATCGGTTCCTTGGCGATTTTCATCACCTTGCGCACCTTTTCAAGCGGCATAGACAACCGTTCCGCCATTTCCTCCGGCGTTGGTTCACGCCCCTGCTCATGCAAGAACTGACGTGAT
>JBATDO010000026.1:0-16927 GCA_049663505.1 Sphingorhabdus sp. | reverse complement strand
GATATTTTAGCAGGCTAAATTTTGGGGCTGACTTTGGACGCTTAGGTACCGTATCGCTTTAGTTTCGAAACCAGTGCGACCAATACAGGCCACTTCTCCACAACCAGCTCCACACCATTCAAGTGATTGCCACGTGCTTTTTCTATATGAAGTCACTGTCTGCGCTGGCACATACTTTATCAATTAAATCATTGATGAGCGGCCCGAGACATAGGTGACATTTCGTACCGGAGACATGGGTTACACCTCCTGCATGCAGCTGCATGCAGGAGGTGTTTATGCCGTGGAAGGAGTATTCGGTAATGGAGGAACGCCTGCGCTTCGTCGCCCGGCTTCTGGAAGGCGAGTCCATGACGGACGTCTGCCGCGAGTTCGGGGTATCACGCAAGACCGGCTATAAGGTCTTTGATCGCTACAAGGAGCACGGAATGGAGGCCCTCACCGACAGGTCGAAGCGCCCCGTGCGCTATGCCAACCAGCTTCCGGGCCAGATCGAGACACTTATAGTCAACCTCAAGAGCGAGAAGCCCCATTGGGGTGCCCGCAAGATCCGCGAGCTCCTCGTCAGGCGCTTGCCAGGCGATATCCGGATCCCGGCAAAAAGCACCATCCACGCCGTTCTCGACCGACACGGTCTTGTCTGCCGCACGCGAAAGCGGCGCGGTAAGGCCACCGGAACGTTGCTCTCGCCCGGCGCTGACCCCAATGACCTGTGGTGTGTCGACTTCAAGGGCGAGTTCAAGCTGGGGAATGGCCAGTACTGCTATCCGCTGACCGTCACTGATCATGCCTCGCGCTACCTGCTGCTGTGCGAAGCACTTGAATCTGTCCGTGAAATCCCAGCAACCACTGCCTTCGAGCAGCTCTTCAAAGAACGTGGCCTGCCGATCTCTATCCGCTCGGACAATGGCGTCCCCTTTGCCAGCCCCAATGGCCTGTATAACCTGTCCAAGCTCTCCGTCTGGTGGCTCAGGCTCGGCATCGAGATCGAGCGCATCAAGCCTGGCAACCCCCAGCAGAATGGACGCCACGAGCGCATGCATCTCACCTTGAAGAAAGAGACTACCAAGCCTGCCGGTGCCAACTTCCTTCAGCAGCAGGCCCGCTTCGATAGCTTCGTCGACGAGTTCAATACCGAAAGGCCGCATGAGGCATTGGCCATGAAAGTGCCCGCTGAACTCTATAAACCGGCAGCCAGGACCTATCAGGGCCTGCCCGATGTCGAGTATCCCTTCCATGACCGCGACGTGCTCGTCACCAACTGCGGCCGAATCTGTATGCACCGAAAAAAGATCAACATCTCGACCGCTCTTGCTGGCCAAAGCCTCGGAATCAAGGAGGTGGACGACGGCATATGGCTCGTCAGCTTCATGAAATACGATTTAGGATATGTAGACTTGGAACAAAAGACGTTGCAAACCATAAGCAACCCGTTCGGCGCGAGGTTGTTACCTATGTCTTAGGAACGTTATGTTACCGATGTGTCCGGGCCGGACATTCCAAAAATGGTCGGGGAGACAGGATTCGAACCTGCGACCCTCTGGTCCCAAACCAGATGCGCTACCAGGCTGCGCTACTCCCCGACATGGGATCACTGGTACAACAATGTACAACCCTAACGGACTTTCCAGCCGTTTAGGAGCTGGTGGGCCCGGAGGGACTCGAACCCCCGACCTAGCCGTTATGAGCGGCCAGCTCTAACCAACTGAGCTACAGGCCCGCGACCGGCAAGCCAATCGTTGGGGGCCGATAGCGGAACAATGTGACCGCTGGCAAGCGTTTATCTCATCAAGGCAATTTAAATGTCGAAGCGACCTTTATTTCTGCCATTGTGGTAGGCCTGACTCCGCTCTGGAACAGGTGGTCAAATACGGCTTCGAACCAATTATAAAGCTCTTTTAACTGCCCGTCATCGCGCACATAAGGTGTATGACCTATCGCAAGTGATGGGGAGTGGAATGACAGGTTGATTACCTGTACGCCTTCCTCGAGGGCGAGATCTATTGCTTCTAGTGCTTTTGCTAGTGGGATGCCTTCAGGTGTAAGCGCGATACGTTCAAGCATGTTGGAGCGCGCCAAAGCGGCCCTCGCCGCTTGGGATCCAAACCATTCGGCGAACACGACATTGCCAGCAGATCGCATGGCACCCGCAAAAACCGTGGTTAGCGGCAGTTCCAAGACATGATTCTTATCAATCCAGTAAGGATTGACAGGATGCCTTGCATAATTTGGCCCACCTTGGGCAGAATAGTCAAACCGGGCGCGCACCGAACTATCGATAAATATCCCCAGGTCCTTCAATACCTGGGCGGTATTCCTGCCGGCACCATAGCGCCCTGCCCTGTAAGCGTCTGGTCTCACCCCACATCGAGAAACAATTGCGCCGTGCAAGTTCGTAAGTTTCGCACGTTCAAGCGCAGGAGGTAGGTTGCATGAATAACTATTATGCACAGAAATTATTTCATCGAATGGCGGGTTCACCCAGGGATGCAACTGGACCCCAATTTCAGCCCTGCCTTCGTGCGCATAGCGGCTGAGCAGTTCAACTCCGTATTCGTCCTCGACTATTGGATAATCGATGAGATAAACCGGCTTGATATTCGAGAGATCGCAAATCTCCTGAAACCTCGGGATGGCTTTCAGATGTTCAGTGCCGTAGCCAGAGCGGGAAAATGGTTGGCTCCAGTCAAATTCTTCCTCGGTATCAACGGTCAAGACAAAGCGAGCGCTTCCCAATGCTGACAGGTCAGCGAATTCCAAATTGGTGGCCGAATGGCTGGTAGGCAACAATGTGTCTGACCGACTGTTCTGCACCGCCAAGTTGTTATTCCCTTTCTTCGCCCCTGCACCCGGAGCTGCCATCGCTAATGGCTGGAAGTGATAATATCAGCGCATCATTGTAAAAACGTAAATCGCCGCCAACATTTCTCGCAAGGCTCCTGACTAGCCTCAAGGAAAATCCTAGACCAAGAAGAGGCGCGGCGTCAGCGCTTTCCAATATGTCGGGCCCGGAACCGAATAACTCGGTCTCGCCCATGTTGAGCAACTTTTTGGGAAGCGTGAGAACGAAGCGGTTAATCGCATTATGGCCTGGTTCCGTTCGAAAACGTCCGTGAAGCTCTTCATCAGTTTCGCAGCCGATGATCACAGCAGACAACAACCGGGAAAAAAGGCGCTCCGCCAAGTCGTTCTCGATTGCAAATGGACGCACGGGATGTGCTTGCACTAGGTTGAGGGTGACGTGCAGCAAATCACTAAGGCCATGTAATCGCTCTGCGATTCGGTTAGAAAGCCAATCGCAATCGGTTACCCCTGGATCAGAGATAAACAGCCCTGATTCGACCTTCGCTGCCATCGACAAATCATCAAACCCGGCCAATAACCTCTCAGCATCATTTAGGATGTTGCGAGCGAGTGCTCGATAATCTTCGGTCACAGGACCAAAGAGTTGCTGGTCTATGATTTCCGAAAATCCGATTATCGCGCCAAGTGGCGTTCTAAGTTCGTGAACAAGTTGTTGAATGTGATCGGCATCTGTATCGGTTTTGCTCTCTATCAGAGCGCTTTCGGCAACAGTTGGTCGCCTCAATATTCCGCGATAGCCATTGAACCTGCCACTGACCACATCAAAGAAAGGCGATGCATTGATCCGCCAGTCCCCGGCAATGACTGCCGATCCACATAAACGCATCCGGGCATTTTCCAACGGCATGCGTTGTCGAAATGCCGCTGCACCGTAAGCATCAGGACCTGGCCCGTCGTCGAAGGCAGGTTCGGCAATATCTACCCCAACCACCGCGCCGCGCGGCGCGCCCTCGATCCAAGCGATCGTTCCATTTTCGTCGGTTTCGAAACGGATTTCATCGATATGATCCGGAAAATCTTTGAATTGGTCATCGGCAAAGGGCAAATAGGGCGCTTCGCTGCTTTCCCGGTCGCGTCGCAGACGCTCAATGCGTTCGACGATGTCCCTAATTTGGACATTTCCTCCAGACGAGGTGGAAATTTCGATGGGATCAGAAATTGGTACCGGAAGCGCGAAGTCCGACAACGACCAGGTCAGCAACGAACGCCTGGTCAAAGGTCCCAGGTCCCGTCGATTTCTTAAAAAGCCCCGTGCTCGCACCGGCAGGAGCGGAACGATATCGGCCCATTGTTCGTCGTCAAGCTGGGCACCCGAGACTGCTGCTGCAGCAACAGGAGGTTCGTCTCCTGCTAACAAAAGAACCAATGGAGGAGATTTAATCCGTCCGGCCAGCGCCAAAACGCATTGCTCTCGCTTTTTAACCGATATCATCGGCAAGAATTGGCGGACCTTCTGCAAACCTGAAGCGACATATTCCAGATCAAATTCTTGTGGATTTTGTGCAAGTATATCAACCAGTTGCTGCCATTTCGCGGCAACGCTGTAGTCAGTGTCGTCCGCCTGACGCAAAGCTGTTTCTAGGCGATCGTCAAAGCGCAATTTCAAGCAATCCTAATAACCAATTTTTCGAGTTAGCTATACCGTTAAACCTAAGTGGGGATATGCGAAAGCGACAAAATCCCCTCGTCACACTATGGGACAATTGCATTCGAATATAATATTATTATAAAGCAGGCACGGAATGGAAATGGAAATATCACGAGCATGGCCAATTTAAACCTTGATGCGATAGATATGAAGCTTTTGGCCGAATTGCAGGCTGACGGACGAATAACTAACGTGGAGCTTGCAACCAAAGTTGGACTAACCGCGCCGCCTTGCCTGCGCAGGATGCGTGCACTTGAGCAATCGGGAACAATAAAGTCCTACCATGCAAATGTTGACGCTGCCGCGTTGGGTTTTACAATTACGGTCTTTGCGATGGTGAGCTTGAAAAGCCAGGCTGAAGACGATCTTCGTGCGTTTGAGCAGCATGTGAGAGCGCTGCCAGATGTTCGCGAATGCCACATGTTAAATGGTGAAATTGACTTTATTTTGAAGATCGTAGCTCGTGATCTTCAGTCATTCCAGGAGTTTTTGACCTCGCAACTCACGTCTGCCCCTAACGTAAGCAGCGTGAAGACTTCTTTGACAATAAGAACTGCCAAGGACGAGCCAGGCGTTCCAATCCCATCTAATCTGTGAGGAATTGGGAGGCTGGAACATCCGACCTCCCAATCCGTTAATTCGCGAATTTCAATCAAGTCGCCGCTGGTTGAGCAGCAGGCACCTGGGTCATTTGATCGATATGCATATTCCAATATTCCGCAATTGCCTTGCGGTTAGCGCCCGTTATCATTGCAAAATCTGCCTTGGCACCAGCATATTCCCCAAGCATGGTTTTGGTCATCGCCAAGCGAAAGCGCGTTCTGTCTGTCTGGTCTTTACCGTCTTTGTCCAGAATGGGTGCCTTTTGTAACGCAGACTCGTAAAGCTCCTTGGCGGTCTTGTAATCCTTGTGCGAGTAGAAGGAATCCGCGGTCAAGGTGGCCAGCATCCCTTTTGGACTCGATTTTGCAGGAGCGATCGTCCCCGGCAATGTCCTGGTATCTTCTGCCAAGCGGCTCTTTGCTTCGTTATATCTTTCGTTGAACGTCACGTTGCTGCGAGAAATTACGCCCTTTGAAAAACCGTCCTCAATCACCGAGACGGCCTCTGCTGGGTAGCGCACACCAATATAGCTAAGACTGTCGAGATAACCGGCATATTCCTGTTGGAACCGTAACCCGTTTGTGACCCTCATCAACCTTAGCAAGTCCAGTGATTCTTCCGGATTGAGCGCTAAAGAACGATCAAAAAATGCCAGGGCATCATGCCAATAATCAGGGTTGTTCTCATTCTTCAAGAGCTGTTTGTACCAATTCGCGGCACCTGCATAATTTTTGGCCTTGGCCGAAAGCGTCGCTGCACGAATGATGTAGGTCTTGTTTACGGCACCAGCGGCACTTGCGGAATCAATCGCCTTGGTTAGCCAGGCCATCGCGTCCGCGTCCTTGTTTTGCTGGGACTGGGCGTTGGAGATCAGAAATTCGATATTATTTGCTCGGTGCCCCATATTATAGGCATCGGTCATCAGTTTTTCTGCTCCAGCGAAGTTCTTCGCGTCATAGGCGATCGCGCCTTTGCGGAACGTATATTCTGACTTCAGATTTGCAGGCGTCGTCGCCGATGCAAGGAGCAGGTCTATCCCCTGGTCCTGCAGCGCCACATCCTTTGCCTGCACCCCGATATTGATAGCCAGTATCCCCGCTTCATAGCGATCGTCATCGTTCATGATCGCCGCCACCACCTTGGGGAACTCGGCCTTCGCTGCGGCAAGATCCTTCTTCTTGTTCAGGAGGTCGGCTGCAATCGGATAGGCTTTTACGAATTCCTTTGAATAGTTTCGCTTGGGCGCAGCAGTTGCCTTTTCCTGGCCTTTTTTCTGCTTTGCGGGCTTCTCGTCAGCATAGGCAGAAGCTGCAGGAATGCCTGCTATTGCCGTACATGTGAGGGCGATGGCAAATTTTGAAACGAACTTCATTCTTCTCTCCGCATTATGGGGATAGGCATTATGCCTGTCTTCGAACAACTATAGTTATCTGCTAGTCATTGCGCAATTAACATAGCGCAACCGCATGAATTGCGGTTGAACGATTTGACTTGGAGGACAAATGGTAGGTCGAGCAGCAATAATTATTGGTGCCGCAGGTGCGATCGGATGTGCACTTGCTGACACGCTTGAAGATCGACAGACTTTTGACTTGGTTCACCGGCTTGGGCGATCGACTGAACCCGCGATGGATTTGACTGATGAAGCGAGCATTGCCCGAACAGCGGGCACTTTTGCAACGATGGCGATCAAGCCCGAATTGATCATCGTCGCAACAGGCCTCCTACATCGCGATGGCAAAGGGCCTGAAAAGGGCCTGAAGGATATTGATCCAGCCTGGACGCTACTCAACTATCAAGTCAATGCGTTAGGCCCTGCCCTCGTCGCGAAGCATTTCCTACCACTTATGCCAAAAGACCGACTCATCCGATTTGCGGCACTATCCGCGCGAGTCGGCAGCATATCGGACAACGAATTGGGCGGCTGGTACAGCTACCGCGCATCCAAGGCCGGTCTCAACATGATGATCCGCAACATCGCTATCGAGTGGAAGCGCAAGAACCCCCAATCCGTCATAGTAGGTTTGCATCCTGGAACTGTTGTATCACCTCTCAGCGCGCCATTTAAGGGGAATCCTGCCCATGAACGATCTCCGCCCGACAAATCCGCTACCCGACTTCTGGACGTTCTGGAGAAGCTGGAGCCCAGTCAATCCGGCGGGTTGTTTGCGTACGACGGACAGCACATCGCGCCTTGACAAAAAGAGTGCCTGAATCTGTGGATAACTTGTCGAAAAACGGCAATTGGTAGGCCAACTGGGTGGCCATTTCGGCTTGCTTCGTTTAGGGTCGTGATATTCTAAAAATATAAGGAACTTCGCGGCGTGAGCGATGATACAGCCACTCTAGACCCTTCAGATATTTCACCGGTCGACATCGTCGATGAAATGAAATCAAGCTACCTCGACTATGCGATGTCAGTCATCGTTTCTCGCGCACTCCCAGATGTGCGCGACGGACTGAAGCCAGTTCATCGTCGGATTTTGTTTGCCAGCCAGGAGGGCGGCTTTGTTGCCGGACGTCCTTATCGCAAATCCGCAAAAATCGTGGGCGACGTGATGGGTAACTACCATCCGCACGGTGACAGCGCCATCTATGATGCGCTCGCCCGGATGACGCAGGACTGGTCGATGCGCGTTCCATTGATCGATGGCCAGGGTAACTTTGGTTCGATGGACCCTGATCCGCCAGCGTCAATGCGCTATACCGAGGCGCGACTGAACAAGGTAGCCAACGCGCTACTGGACGACCTTGACAAGGACACGGTGGACTTTCAGCCCAACTACGATGGAAGTCGTGAAGAGCCTCAGGTACTGCCAGCGCGTTTCCCAAATTTGTTGGTAAATGGTGCCGGCGGCATTGCAGTTGGCATGGCTACCAATATCCCTCCCCACAATCTGGGGGAAGTCATCAAGGCTTGCCTCGCCTATATCGACAACCCGGCGATCAGCATCGACGAACTCATCGAGATAATCCCGGCACCCGATTTTCCAACCGCCCCTCTCATTTTGGGTCAAGGGGGAGCGCGTGCGGCATATCGTGACGGCAAGGGTTCGATCATGATGCGGGCACGTCACGTAATCGAGGAAGGTCGAGGTGATCGTCGTTCCATTGTTCTGACAAGCATACCCTACCAGGTGGGCAAGTCCGGTTTGGTGGAAAAGATTGCAGAAGCAGCCAAAGACAAACGGATCGAGGGCGTTTCTGATATCCGCGATGAATCGAGTCGCAAGGGTGTGCGTATCGTTATCGATCTCAAGCGGGATGCAACGACCGACGTCGTACTCAACCAGTTGTGGCGACACACGCAAGCCCAGTCGAGCTTTCCTGCAAATATGTTGGCCATTCGTGGCGGTCGTCCCGAAGTTCTCAATTTGCGGGACATCATCGAGGCGTTTGTTCGATTTCGTGAAGAAGTCATCACGCGCCGGACCAAGTTCGAACTCAACAAGGCCCGAGAACGAGCGCATTTGTTGCTCGGACTGGTGGTGGCAGTCACCAATCTCGATGAAGTTGTCCGCATTATCCGTGGGTCGGCTAGCCCTGCCGAGGCCCGAGCGGCTCTTCTTGACCGCAAATGGTCAATCACCGAGATTGCGCCATATATAAAGTTGGTCGAAGCCATTGAAGCGGAGATCGAAGGGGAAAGCTACCAGCTATCCGAACCGCAAGTCCGGGCAATACTTGAGCTTCGCTTACACCGCCTAACTGCTCTTGGCCGAGATGATATTGGCAAAGAGTTAAAAGGACTTGCTGAACATATTGAAGAATATCTGGCAATATTGGGTGACAGGATCAAGCTGTACGCAGTGTTGCGCGAAGAGCTGGTTGCAATAGATTCCGAGTTCTCCACTCCACGCGTTTGCGAAATCACTGCCAGTTGGGACGGTCTTGAGGATGAAGACCTCATGGAACGCGAAGAAATGGTCGTTACAGTTACCCATGGCGGCTATATCAAACGCACCCCGCTTGCGACGTTTCGTGCACAGAACCGCGGAGGCAAGGGACGAGCGGGAATGGCGACAAAGGACGAGGATGCCGTCACTGAACTTTTCGTGACGTCGACTCATACACCAGTTCTGTTTTTCTCCACTCACGGCAAGGTTTACCGTTTAAAGGTCTGGAAATTGCCAGAAGGTAGCCCACAAACACGTGGTCGCCCGATGGTGAACCTTTTGCCTCTGGCGGAAGGGGAAGCCATTTCTACAGTGCTTCCTCTGCCTGAAGATGAAGCCGAATGGGGTGGATTGAACGTTGTATTTGCGACGGCCAAGGGTAATGTCCGCCGCAACAGCATGGATGCGTTCACCAATGTTCCCTCAAACGGAAAATTCGCGATGCGCTTCGAAGATGACAGCGAAGACCGGTTGATCGGGGTCGCGTTGTTGGCCGAAACCGATGATGTCCTGCTTGCGAGTCGATCGGGCAAGGCCATCCGCTTTGCAGCAGACGACGTGCGGGAATTTGTGAGCCGCACCTCGACCGGTGTTCGGGGTATGATGCTCAAGGGCGATGACGAGGTCATATCGCTCTCGATCCTTGCTCGTGTTGGAACAAGCCAAGAGGAACGCGAGGAATATCTCCGATTTGCCCCTTGGAAGCCTGAAAAAGAAGGCGAGCCGACAATGCCGGCCGAACGCATGGCCGAACTGGAGGAACGTGAACAATTCATCCTGACGGTTTGTGCCAACGGATATGGCAAACTATCCTCGGCTTACGGATATCGGCGCACCAATCGAGGTGGACAGGGCATCACCAATATCGACAACATTGAACGCAACGGACTTGTTGTTGCCAGCTTCCCGGCAACCAAGGGTGATCAACTGATGCTGGTGACTGACCAGGCCAAGCTTATTCGCATGCCACTGGATTCGTTGCGCGTCCTGGGTCGCGGGACTGCGGGTGTTCGCTTGTTCAATGTTGGCGACAACGAGCATGTCGTGAGCGCTGCCAAGATTGGAGAGAGCGATGATGAAAATGACAGCGAAGATCAGAGCGAAACGATAGAAGGAACAGAAGCGACAGAGGCGACTGATCAGTCGTCCGCTTCCTCTCCTTCGGAATAGTGGCCACGCTTGACGAGCGTCTGCGCCACTCCAACTGCAATCATCAGCACGCCAAAGTAATAGAGATACCAAATGGCGATGCTGGTGAAGGGTGAATTGGCAAGTGGCCCCAAGCGCGCAAAAATGAGTAAATCCGACACCACGAACAAGACCGCGCCTGTGCCAACGCGGTAGCGCGGAAAATTGCTGCTCCACGCCATTGCCGCCATTGCCGCTAAAATCACGCTATAGGCTGCGACTTGCAAGCCTGATGCATGGTCGGGCGGCAAAAAATAGGCAATAACGGGCGTGAGCAGGAAAATCGCGATCGCCAAGAGCTTCTGGGACGGAGTTGGAGCGACGCGGCGATGTCGAAAATAGAGCCAGACCGCAACCAAATGTCCCGCAGCGAACGCCACTGCACCAGGTATCATCCCAAATTCAATAAGGCCGTCGCCAAGTGCATAAAATGCGAGAATGACAGCAAGATAGATGAATTCACCTTCATGGTGGCGTCGCAGTGCAAAGGGCACGAGAAGCCCAACTGCGGCCATCTTCCATGCGATTGCAAACACGCCTCCCTCAATTGGTAAAAAAAGCCATGTCGCTGGAAAGCTGAGCCCTGCAAGCAAGCTGCCTAATAACCACGGTCGTTTGTGCGCTAGATCTTGCCCCATCGATCAATCCTCAACCAAACAATTGCGCAAGACAAGCGGAATTTGGCCTATCATCGTGTCTGCAGTCAGTCCCGGACCACCGGTGACCCCGATATCGCCGTGCAACCAACTAGCCATGCATGCCGCTTCGTAGGCACCATGTCCCTGCGCCATCAATCCACATATCAGCCCGGTCAGGACGTCGCCTGAGCCTGCTGTTGCCAACCAAGCCGCAGAATGTCGATTGACGGCCAATTGCCCTGAAGGAGTGGCGACACATGTTTCGGGACCTTTTAGGAGAACGACAGCGCCTGATCGGCGGGCAGCTTCCAAAGCCGCAGTTCCCTTGTCTTCCAGGTCAATTCCTTGAAACACACGAGCAAACTCTCCCATATGGGGTGTCAAAATGCATTTCGCGTGAAGATGCGAAAACAACCTTGCGGGTGAACCTTCAAAACAGGTCAAGGCATCAGCGTCGAGAACAACGGGAATTGAAAAGTCCAGAACAGCAATTATCCTTTCCCTCAATTCCTCACCATCCCCTGCCCCCGGCCCAATTGCCACGGCCATTACGCGATCGTCAAGGCAGCTGAGTTCGACGTCGAGTTCACGCAGCATTATTGCTGTTACATGGCTCGCGTGCTCGCGCAGTGAATTTTCATCGCCGACAAGGGTAACTACGCCTGCACCAACATGGAGCGCTGCCTGGGCTGCCAGCCTTGAAGCGCCGGTTCGCATTTGAGGCCCGCTGAATACAACAGCATGCCCCCGGCGATACTTGTGCGTATCCACAGGCGGAATATTCAGTACCGGTTTTTCTATTGTCCCGTCGACAGCGAGTTGGAGAATAAAGGTCATGTTGGTCTTTTGCCGCTTTATCCTGTCCAGCGCCAAGAAATTTTGATAGCCGCGCCGTCATGAGCAAAAGTTACGACGTACATGTCATCGGTGGTGGCCTCGCAGGCTGTGAAGCGGCGTGGCAATTGGCCCAACGCGGTTACAAGGTAAGATTATCGGAAATGCGAGGCTCTGGAGACACGACGCCTGCCCACCAGACCGATGGCCTTGCCGAACTGGTCTGCTCAAACAGCTTCCGTTCGGATGATGCTGAAAACAACGCAGTCGGCTTGCTACATCAAGAAATGCGCGACCTGGGTTCACTTGTCATGCAGGCTGCTGAAATTGCAAAAGTACCTGCGGGGTCGGCCTTGGCTGTTGATCGCGAAATTTTCTCGCAAACCATTTCCAAGCAATTGGAAGAAAATGATAAAATAGACATCGTAAGAGAGCGCATTGACGTCATTCCCAATGACGGCCCGGTAATAATCGCCACAGGCCCACTTACTGCACAAGGACTCGCAGAAAGCATATTGGAAAGGACCGGCGAAGATAGGTTAGCTTTTTTCGATGCAATTGCCCCAATCGTTTATCATGACAGCATCGACATGGACGTTTCGTGGTATGCTTCGCGGTGGGACAAGGGCGAAGGCAAGGATTACATAAACTGCCCGATGGACGAAGCGCAGTACAAGGCCTTTCACCAAGGCTTGCTCGATGCCGAGAAGACTGAATTCAAGGAATGGGAGACAAATACGCCTTATTTCGAAGGATGTATGCCCATCGAGGTCATGGCGTCACGGGGGTTGGATACCCTGCGATATGGACCGATGAAACCCGTAGGTCTCGACAATCCGAGAACGGGGCGTTGGGCCCATGCTGTGGTTCAGCTGCGCCAGGATAACAAGCAGGGTACCATCTGGAACATGGTTGGATTTCAAACCAAGATGAAGCACAGCGCTCAGGTCAGCTTGTTCCGGACCATCCCTGGTCTTGAAAATGCGGAGTTCGCGCGCCTTGGTGGATTGCACCGCAACACGTTTATTCGTTCACCTGTCTTGCTTGATCGTCAGCTCCGCCTGGCGTCTTCGCCCAATATCAGATTTGCCGGACAGATAACGGGGTGTGAAGGTTATGTTGAAAGCAGTGCGATCGGCTTGATGGCGGGAATCATGCTAGCAGGCGAGCTTGGTGGTCGCGATATCATTCAACCTCCGCCAACAACGGCATTCGGCGCGTTGCTGGGACATATAACCGGCGATGCGCATGCGGCCGACTATCAACCGATGAACGTCAATTTCGGCTTGTTCGCGCCACTGGAGGAAAAGGCTCATAAGAAGTCGCGCAAGGCTGCCATGACCAGCAGGGCAAGGCGCGACTTTGCAGACTGGGTCACGAGCCAATCGATCGCCGTTTAGCTCGATCGATGACGGATGACCTTTGCTCTTTATAACCTTAATTGCGTCACAGTGACGTCAAGACGTCGCGGCTTAATATTTAAAGACCAGTAACCGCGTGCCAGAGCAGCTTTAAGCCTGAAGTTTCTTCCACTGAACGTGCCAGGATAGCGAGCGGCCTGGCCTGTGGTCGATGACGACCGACTGCGACCGTAATTTGTGGTGGGACATTGGCTCTATCACCAAAGCGGGTCCTTAGATCGCCACGCGCCCAACCTGCGCCGAGTGCGCTCATGTCGTGCGGCAGGTCAATCCATTTAGAATATGTGCCAAAAATCGCCTCAGCGCGTTCTGCTGCAAATGTACAAAGGGTTTGCTCAGTCCAATCGTCTTCGATGAGCAGCCTCTCCCATGCCGTCAAGAGCGCTTGCAGGGAGTCGGAAATGTCGATGTCGGCGAGAGATCCAATTTCGACCAAGAGCGGTTCGTTTTTGGGACGCCTGTCAGCATTCATCTCAATTGCGTCGCGCCACCACGCCATTTTGATTTGCCCCATCAGTGGCTCGGTCGAGTGCCCCA
Organism: Sphingorhabdus sp.; assembly: GCA_049663505.1. GTDB lineage: Bacteria > Pseudomonadota > Alphaproteobacteria > Sphingomonadales > Sphingomonadaceae > Sphingorhabdus_B. The sequence goes on along the minus strand of JBATDO010000026.1, from coordinate 3,297 downwards.
CAATACCTGCCAGACGATCATCGAACCGCAAGAGCAGGCCAAAGGCCGAGCGGAGATGCGCAGGTGCATAAGCAATTGCGAGGCGCACCGGGGGCAACAGTTCTGAATCCATTTCCTTCATACCCTCCAGCAAACGAAACCTTCGCCTAAATCAGGGTTAACCTGACGGTAACCCAGTTCCTTCAAAATCCGGTTACTAAGGTCCTCGTATAGCATCTCGGGAATCTAATGGGGTCAAACAGGGGACTACCAACGTGACGAAAAATGTCGAAGCCAATAATGCGCGCGGCGTATTATCGCGTTTGCTCAGGGATGAAGCAGGCAACGTCATCGCAATCATGGCCGCCGCGGTCGTGCCAGTACTCGGCCTGGTAGGTGGCGGCGTGGACATGAGCCGGCTCTATTTGGCGCAGACGCGCTTGCAGGCAGCCTGTGATGCGGGATCGCTGATGGGACGCAAGGTGATGGGCGGAGGCCAGTGGACAGATGGCAGCAACCGGGCGAACACCAAAGCCGTTGAAGCATTCAATGCCAATTTCGAACCCGGCGCCTTTGGAACCGGTGCTGTAACCAAATCGTTTTCCGAATCGGCAGGCAAGGTAACCGGTACAGCTACAGTCGTGGTTCCGATGGCATTGATGCAGATATTCGGACAAGACGAGCGTACGCTCAACGTGACCTGCAGTTCGGAAATGCGGATCCCTAACTCTGACGTGATGTTTGTCCTCGACACCACCGGCTCTATGGAAAGTGCAGCGGACGGCAATTCGGTGACCACGTCCAATCCTTCAAAGGTCGATGAACTCAAGCTCGCAACCAAGTGCTTTTATGAAACGCTGACGCAGCGAAACATCGATGATGTAACCGCTTCTCAATGCGGTGAAAGCTCAGATCCAGTTGAAACCGATTCCAACACGTCACAAATCCGCTTTGGATTTGTACCATATTCCATCAACGTCAATGTCGGGCGCCTTTTGCCGCTGGATTATATCGCAAACACATGGAATTACCAATCGCGCGAGGCAAACTGGGTCGAGGACGTCGACAACAGCTACACGCTCGGCGCGATTGGCAGCTACACGCAGGTCGGGACGCCTTCAACAGTCCCGTCCAGTGGAAGCTGGGCCAATGCGGCAAACAACGTGACAATTGGTAGCACGACCTATTTGAAGACGGTCAGTCAGACCAAAAATGGCCTCGATTGCACCAAGCTGACGGTTCCTGCCGCACAACCTACCGGTCCAACGACAGTCGGACCGTACCAGACCGGCTCCACGCCTACGCCTGTCTATCCGGCAACGTCAGTCACCCTGACTTTTGAAAAGAAGGTCACATCCGGAACGATATCCTATCGATACACGCCCCAATATACTCCTGCATCTAACAACAAACGATGCTACCTGCAGACCAAGAGCAGTTCGAGCGTGGAGACAACATCCTACACTGCACCGCGACCTGTGACCTGGATACCCAAGACAGTCTTTTCTAACTGGACCTACAAGCAGGTTGCAATCGACGTGTCTGACCTCAAAGACACGGGAAATAACAGCTGGAACACTTCATTGTCGCTGCCCATCGGTGCCAGTGGTGCCAATACGACCATAAACTGGGATGGTTGCATTCTCGAACGCCAGACCGACAAGACCATGAGCGATTGGGACACATCTGAGGATTCCACTGCCAAGGACATGGCGATCGACCTAGTGCCCAATCCTAGCGATCCGTCCACCTTGTGGGGCCCTCGTCTCCATAACGTCTTGTATGCGCGAACCACGCTTGACGGTTCCGGTAATATCACGAGCACAAAGACGCTCAGCAATATTACAACCACGAAAAACATGAACAGGCCCAGCTTCAATACCACGACGACGGCCTGCCCTACCCAGTCCAAACTCTATGACGTGTGGGCTCCCAATGACTACAAGGCATATGTCAACAGCATCACGACCGACGGATATACATTCCATGATATCGGTCTGCTCTGGGGTGCACGACTGATGTCGCCCACTGGAATATTTGCAACGCACAATGCTGTGGCAAATGACAATGTGCAGCGCCACATGATCTTCATGACCGACGGCGATACCGTTGGACATCCCGATGCGATGTCGGCCTATGGCTTGCCCTGGTATGACCGGCTTCAGACAAGTGGAGCGCCGTCGCAAGGTGATCTCGATGCCATCATTGATGCCAGGACAGAGGCGCTTTGCACGGCAATCAAGAACATGAATATCACGTTGTGGGTGATCTCTTACGGCAATGGCGTCAACAGCACGACCGAGGCACGGTTGGAAGATTGCGCGTCAGACGGGAAGTATTTCCCCTACGATCCAAGCCAGAGCCTCACCGCCCAGTTCAAGCAAATCGCCGCACAAATCTCCGCATTGCGCCTCACGACATAGGATGGCCGCCGACATGAAAGCCAAATTTTTGAACATTGCCCGTGACGCATCCGGGATCTCGATAACCGAATTCGGCCTGATCGCACCGGTTGTCTGCGTCATGCTGCTGGGAACGCTCGATGCTGGGCATACCCTTTACATGCGCACGGTCATCGACGGCGCCATCCAGGACATCGCGCGCGACTCTGCGCTTGAGGATGGTGGCATCCTTGCCAAGCAGGAAGCCATCAACGCCCGCATTACCGACCAGGTAAAGCGGCTTAACAAGAACGCGACTGTTGATATCAAGCGCCGATATTATCGCAACTTCACCAATGCTGCCAACGCCCAGGCCGAGGAATTCACAGATACGAACAATGACGGTACGTGCAACAACAGCGAACCTTATGTCGATGCCAATTTAAACGAGTCCTGGGATTCAGACGGTGGCGATGCAGGTCAGGGCGGCGCAAAAGATGTCTCGATCGTGACTGTTACTGTTTCCTATGCCCGCCTATTCCCAATGGCTGCATTGGCAGGCTTGCCTGAAAACGTGTCAATTGCTGCAACCACGGTTCTCGCCAACCAGCCTTATGGGGATCAGGGGCAATATGGAGCTGCTCAAGTGGGAAATTGCGATGATTAAAATCACGAGACAAATCAACGCTTTTCGGGCGTTTTCAAAGCGTCTGAAGGAAGATAGCAGCGGTCTTGCGCTGGTTGAGTTTGCTGTGTCATTACCCTTTTTCCTGGGTGTGACGATCGCAGGCGTCGAGGTTGCAAACTATAGCGCAACACTCATGCAGGTGAACCAGATCGCGCTGCACGTCGCAGATAACGGGGCCCGAATGGGTACAAACAGCCTGCTCACTGCAAAGCGTATATCAGAAATCGACATCAACGATGTGTTCACAGG
>JBATDO010000025.1:0-6002 GCA_049663505.1 Sphingorhabdus sp. | reverse complement strand
CGTTCTTCCGTCCAGTCGAGGAGGCGTGCCTGTCTTGAGACGCGCAATGGGCAAGCCACTCTTTCGGATTTGTTCTGCAAGTCGCAAGGCCGAATTTTCACCTATACGTCCACCAACCAATCGCTCTTCCCCGCGAAATAGCTTGCCACCCAGAAACGTACCTGTTGCAAGGATCACGGCCGGACTTCGCAATTCTGTCCCGTCAGCCAGCACCAGGCCAGCTATTTTCGTGTCACCATGCCCTGCAAACAGCAATGCAGCTACCTCACCCTCGATCATTTGTAGCCCGGGAGTAGATGCTAGCTGGCGTTGTATCGAGGCCTTGAAAAGCTTGCGATCTGCCTGCGAACGCGGACCCTGAACGGCTGCACCTTTCGACGCATTGAGCATGCGATAATGAATTGCTGCATCATCTGCGGCGCGGGCAATCAATCCATCAAATGCGTCGACCTCGCGAACGAGGTGCCCCTTACCAAGGCCACCAATTGCAGGATTGCATGACATCGCACCAATCGTATCGCGGTCAAAACTAACCAGGGCAACTTGCGCACCCATTCGCGCAGCAACCGCTGCCGCTTCGGTTCCGGCATGTCCTCCACCAACGACCAGAATGTCAAAGTCTCGTTTCATGCTGCAAGCGCATAGCGCAAGCTGTAACAAGCGTCAAAGCTGGTCATCGTGTTTCACGTGAAACACAATAATCCAGGCCAATTATTTGCCCACGCAAAACCTGCCAAATAGCATATCAAGCATATTTTCCGTGTGCGCACGGCCAGTCAGTGCATCAAGGGCAAGCCTGGCCTGGCGCAGTTGTTCAGCCGTGATCAACCAGTCGGTCGATCCAGCTGCATCACGCAGAGCCATGGACGCATCCGCCAACAGCTTGCGTTGCCTGGAATTCACAACGAACTGATCAAGCGGTGGTAGCAAAGTCTTTGCAAGCATGCCGACTGCCTTCAACAGATCGGGCACGCCTGAACCAGTCTTGGCCGAGATCACGATTGCATTTGCGCTCTTTCGTGGATGACCTGGTTCGTCTGCCTTTGCTTCGATTTCGAGCAAATGCGGATGGATAGGTCCCTCGCCTTCTGGACCGAGCCAAAGCAGGATATCGGCTTCAGAAAATGCAGAGCGTGCCCTTTCGATCCCGATGACCTCAATGGCATCGTGGCTCCCATCTCGAACACCTGCCGTGTCGATAAACAAAAGCGGAACCCCTTCCACAGCGACGGGAACCTCGATCATGTCCCGAGTTGTTCCCGCGATCTCCGAGACGATGGCGGCGTCCCGGTCGACCAGTGCATTCAGCAAAGTTGATTTTCCGCTATTGGGTGGGCCCCCAAGGACCACGCGCAGGCCCTCCTTCAACTTTTCGGCCGATGGTTGGGCAAGCACTGCCGTCATGGCACCATGTAAATTCATGCATCTATCTGAGATATCTTGCTTATTTTGGTCGCCCACATCATCCTCATCGGAAAAATCAAGTTCCGCCTCGGTGAGGGCTGAAAGCATCAACAGCTCTGTGCGCCAAGTCTCGATAGCCTGGCTGAATCCGCCACCGACCATTGCATTGGCAGCACGGCGCTGCCACTCGGTCTCTGCACTGAGCAGATCTGCCAGGCCCTCCGCCTCGTTAAGATCAATACGGCCATTGAGAAAAGCCCGCCTTGTAAATTCACCTGGTTCGGCCTTGCGCAATCCTTGCATTGCACTCAGCGCTTCCTCGACCGCTCGCACAACGGCCTTGCCACCATGCAAGTGCAGTTCGGCCAAGTCCTCACCGCTTGCACTATCCGGACCAGGAAAGATGATAACGAGCGCCCTATCAAGGATATCACCATTGGTGGGGTGCCTGAGTGAAGCGAGCGAAGCACGGCGCGGTTCAGGGACACGTCCCGCCAGCTTCCTGACGGCTTCGAATGCGTCAGTTCCGCTCAGCCTTATTATCGCAATTGCAGCCGGCGGAGCACCGCTGGACAGCGCAAATATCGTGTCAGCGGTGCCCATGCCCGTGATATTATTTCTTGTCCTTGGAATTCACGCCCGAAAAAGCTGCCTTTGCACCAGTCTCGATCAACTGCTGGAACAATTGCAAACCCATTTGTCCCATTGGCGCAATCTGCTTACCGATTTCTTGCAACTGGTCGATACCGCCTGCACCCTTCATTAGCTTGGTGACATTTTCGACATAGGCCTCGTTCGCTTTGGTGACGTCAGGCAATCCCAACAGGGCCCGGGCTTCTTCGGGTGAACAATCAATCTCTATATTCATCTTCATGGGCGATGCTCTCCTTCTCCCTTACGGGTAGGCTGTCGGATAAGACGGTGTGCTTTGTCCTGCCCGATAAAGCACTATAATGCCAAAGACGAATCAAGCAATTGCAGAGCGAAGGACATAACTATGGGTGAATTCATCAAGATCAGTGCATTGGGTGAAGATGCTCTCTTTCCGGCATATATGGCTGTCCCTGCCAAAACTGCAAAAGCGGCGATCATTGTGATTCCCGAAATTTTCGGAGTAAACGCTGGGATACGGCAAAAGTGCGACAAGCTGGCAGCTGAGGGATATTTGGCAGTTGCACCTGATATTTTTTGGCGTTTTGCTCCAGGTGTTCAGCTCAATCCGGATGTCGAGACAGAGCTCCAGGAAGCATTTGGCTATTTTGGACAATATGATCCAAATGACGGTGTGAAGGACATTGAGGCTACCATTCATGCCATCCGAAGCGGCCTTTCAGGTCTGGATCCAATCGAGAAAGTCGGTTGCGTCGGATACTGCCTGGGAGGCCGACTTGCATATATGGCAGCAACCCGGACAGATGTCAGTGCTTCTGTCGGCTATTACGGCGTGATGATCGACCAGATGCTCAACGAAAGCCATGCAATAGCTAAACCATTGATGCTCCATATACCAACTGCCGACCATTTCGTTGGACCAGAAGCCCAGGCAGCCATCCACGCGACGCTTGATGCCCACCCCAAGGTCACCTTGCATGATTATGAAGGTCTTGATCACGGCTTTGCCGCTGAAATGGGTGACAGGCGCGATCAACAAGGGGCGCAGATCGCTGATTCAAGGACCGCTGAGTTCCTTGCTGTCCATCTGCAATAATCTTATGGCTCTCGGGCTTACCCGAGAGCCAATAATTCACATTCCTGCAAAGGCTAATACATGCGGGCTGACCTCGTTCCAGCCTTCCCAGATCATCTTGCCAGCCACGTACACGATCACAGCAAGCCCGAACCAGGCGATCCAGCGATAACGCTCGATATATTGAGCGATAATATTGGCAGCAATCCCCATCAACGCGACCGCGAAAATCAAGCCTACAATGAGAATACCGGGATGCTCGCGTGCAGCACCGGCGACGGCCAGCACATTGTCGAGGCTCATCGAAACATCTGCGATTGCCACTGACCATGCTGCAGCAGCAAAGCTCTTGGCAGCTGGAATACCCGAGTTTTCATCACCCAGGATTTCTGGAGAGCCCGCCGATTCATTGGCCTCGGTACGGTGAAGATCACGGTACATGCGCCATGCAACCCAAAGGAGCAATAACCCGCCGGCAAGAACCAGTCCAACGATCCCGAGCAGCCAACTCACCATGAGCGCAAATATGATCCGCAACACGAGCGCTGCAATCACACCAATCAAGATGACCTTTTTGCGCTGTTCAGCCGGAAGTCCCGCTGCCAGTGCGCCTACGACGATTGCATTGTCACCGGCCAGCACCAGGTCAATCAGGAGAACCTGTATGAACGCTGTGAAAGCTGCAGGTTCGGTAATGTTGGAGAAATCCTTGACGATTGCAGCCCATATATCTGCAGGGCCACCAAGAGAGGTCGCGGTCGATGCCGCCATCAATAGAAAATCAATCACAAGGGGATCTCCGAAATAGATGACCGATGGCATAGGGTCATAAAAGTGATGGAGCAAGTCGCACCACGCCTGATATCAGTCCGGTTGACGAAATCCGTCGCGGTGGTCGGCAACGCTAAGCCAATGCACCCGCAACAGATAGGTTCCCGCCTGGTCAACACGCAGATGCACTATAAGGCATAGTAAGTCGGGTGAAGAACACATCAGGCAACGAGTGCTGCCTCGAATGCCCATTCTCTACCCGCCTCGAACGTGCAAAAACGCGTGTTCGACGATGAAGGGGCTCTTACTGGTTCATTGAATCGAAGAAGTCTTCGTTGGTCTTTGAATCCTTCATCTTGTCGAGCAGGAACTCCATCGCGTCGATTGTACCCATTTGCATCAAGATACGGCGCAGTACCCACATCTTCTTGAGCTTGTCGCCTTCAACCAGGAGCTCTTCCTTACGAGTACCTGATTTTCCGACATCAAGCGCCGGGAAGATCCGCTTGTCGGCAACCTTACGATCAAGCACGATTTCAGAGTTACCCGTACCCTTGAATTCTTCAAAAATAACTTCATCCATCCGGCTACCGGTATCAATCAACGCTGTTGCGATGATCGAAAGCGATCCACCCTCTTCGATGTTGCGCGCTGCCCCGAAAAAGCGCTTCGGACGCTGCAATGCGTTGGCGTCGACGCCGCCTGTCAGAACTTTCCCGGAAGAAGGGACGACAGTGTTGTAGGCACGACCAAGACGGGTAATAGAATCTAGCAGGATAACGACGTCATGCTTGTGTTCGACAAGACGCTTTGCCTTTTCGATAACCATTTCGGCCACCTGGACATGTCGAGTTGCAGGTTCATCAAAGGTGGAGGATACGACCTCTCCCTTCACCGAACGCTGCATGTCGGTGACTTCCTCGGGCCGCTCGTCAATCAGCAGCACTATAAGGAAAACCTCTGGATGATTATCTGTAATCGCTTTTGCGATGTTCTGCAAAAGCACCGTTTTACCGGTGCGTGGTGGTGCAACGATCAACGCACGCTGCCCCTTGCCCTGAGGCGAAACGATATCGATGACGCGTGCCGACTTGTCCTTGATTGTTGGATCAAGCGAGTCCAGCGTCAGCTTCTCATCCGGGTAAAGTGGCGTAAGGTTGTCAAAATTAACGCGGTGACGCACGGCATCAGGGTCATCGAAATTGATTTTCATGACCTTCGTCAACGCAAAATACCGCTCGCCATCCTTCGGCGCACGGATTTCTCCCTCGACAGTATCGCCCGTGCGTAAACCAAATTGGCGAACCATGTTGGGTGAGACATAGATGTCGTCAGGGCCGGCCAGATAATTTGCCTCTGGTGACCGCAGAAACCCAAAGCTGTCCGGCAAAACCTCGATCGTGCCGAGTCCCATGATTTGCTCACCATCGTCTGCGAGCTCTTTCAGGATTGCAAACATCAGGTCCTGCTTGCGGAGTGTCGATGCGCCTTCGACACCAAGCTCCTCGGCCATTGACACCAGGTCAGCAGGATTTTTGCTTTTCAGCTCTTTCAAGTGCATAAATATATTCCGTTGGGTGGACCCAGGGTCCGAATTGACAGCCGATCGAAAAAAGGTGACCGACCTAGATATGGAAAGGTTGATGGCGCTGTTGTTTGTGACAGGCTGCGCCTCACGCCCGAACGGGCTTGGATTTTCAAATAGGCCTATCCGGGCCTTTAGTCAATCATGTTCAAAAAGGCTTCGCAACAACCAGTATCACGATTGCTGCAGCTGCAATTCCAGGTATTTCATTGGCCAGACGCAGCTGCTTTCCCGTGAGAACACGCTCGCCGCGCCCGAGTTTTTTTGCATAACCAAGCATCCATCCATGATAAGCCGACAACCCCAGCACGAGCAGGAGCTTGGCGTGGAACCATCCATCAGCCATCGCACCGATATGCCATGCGAGTGTCAGACCAACGAGCCAGGTTATGATGAGCGACGGGTTGAGAATGATCTTGATGAGCTTGGTCTCACGATCAACCCATCTTGCCGATTCTTCTGAACCTGCAGGACTTTCCTGGTGATAGACAAAAAAGCGCGGCAACATGAACAGTCCGGCCATCCAGAAGATCATGAAAATGATATGGGCTGATT
>JBATDO010000024.1:0-2595 GCA_049663505.1 Sphingorhabdus sp. | reverse complement strand
CGCGCCAATGTGGCCGCCCTATGAACGCCGGCAAGAGTGGCAAGCTCGACGTGCCTCATGTGCAGCATTTCAGCAAGTTGCCTTGGAGCGATTTCGGCCGTTGCATCATGGCAGAGCGCTCACGATCACCGGATCAAGCAGAACTGCAAATATTGTGTCGTCGCACTACAGCGCAACCAGCTTGCATATCGCAATATCAACGCCGAGATCGGCCCCACGAAAAAGGGGGGCAAGCCGCGGCCTGCCCCCCAAGTTGCAGAGGTCCGTCGAGGAGGAGCTTCCCCGTACGAAGCGTATCCTCAGACGAACGTGATCATGTCGTAGGATGCATTGCCCTGGCTGTAGCTGTTGATTGCATCGACGGAGTCGTATGCGCCCAGTGCTGCAAGAGCTGCAATCGGAGCCGAAGCACCTTCCCAGAAGTCTTCGATCAGCACCGAACCGGCAGCTGTGAAGACATACAGGTCAAGCGCGTCGCCTTGGCCATCCCAGTCACCGGTCATGACGAACATGTCGGCATCAGGGTCGAACCCAGCGTCCACGTCGAATACCAGCGTATCACGGTTGGCAAGGTTGAAGTCACGACCAGCACCAAGACCAAATGGCGCAGAGATGTTGTCATCTCCAAACCCTGGCGAGGCATCGGTTGAGTCGAACTTGAACAGGTCCTTGCCTGCGCCGCCCGACATATGGTCATTGCCTTCACCACCGGTGATGCTGTCATTTCCGGATTCACCTTCGATGTTGTCATCGCCAGTGCCGCCGTTCATGACGTCGTTGCCGGTATCGCCGCGCATCGTGTCATCACCGTCGTCGCCGTTCATGACATCGTTGCCGAAGCCACCACTCATATAGTCATTGCCGTTTCCGCCATGCATGGTGTCGACGCCGCCACCTGGATTGCCCAGATTTTCAAACAACGTGTCGCCGTACATGATGTCGTCGCCATCTCCACCGTACATGGTGTCATTGCCACGGTCGCCGGCCAGCGTGTCGTCGCCGTCATTGCCGTTGATGGTGTCATTGCCAAGGCCGCCGAAGATCGTGTCATCGCCGTCATTGCCCGACAAGTTATCATTGCCGTCATTGCCGTTGATGAGATCGTCACCTTCGTCGCCGTTCACAACGTCATTGCCGTTGTTCCCGGAAATGTTGTCATTGCCGAGACCACCGGAAATGGTGTCGTTACCATCGTCACCCGAGAGCGTGTCATCGCCGTCGTCGCCGCTGATATTGTCGTTGCCTTCGTCGCCATTGATGGTGTCGTCGCCGTTACCGCCCGAAATGGTGTCGGCATCGGTGTTCGATGGGTCCATCGGATCATAGAACGGATCGCCATTGCCCCGGATAACGTCATCGCCGTCATCACCGTACAGGGTATCGTCACCGCCTTGGCCAGCAATGACGTCATTTCCGTCATCACCATGGACAAGGTCATTGCCGTCGTCGCCGTTGAGCGTGTCATCGTCAGCACCGCCGGCGATATCATCGTCGTCTGCACCGCCCTGGACAAAGTCAAATCCAGCACCACCGCGAATGACATCATTGCCAGCATCGCCGTTCAACTCGTCATCGCCGTCTTCGCCGACCAGCAAGTCATTACCTTCGCCGCCGTCGAGCTGGTCATCGCCTGTAAAGCCGAAGATGACGTCGTCGCCGTCGTCGCCCCAAAGGAGGTCATTGCCTGTCCAACCGTCGATGAAGTCATTGCCGCCCTGGCCAAAGACCTGGTCGTCACCGGCTCCGGCAAAGATGTTGTCGGCCTGACCGAGACCTGGATTGTAGCCGCTCTGGTTATAGGCATAATCAGGGTCAGCTTTGCGGCCAGGGCCACCATCACCGAAGATCACGTCATTGCCGTCACCGCCATCGATGTTGTCGGTCCCTACAGTGTTGGTGCCGCCATCGATATAATCGTCGCCGTTTCCGCCTGTGATCGTATCAGCATCTGCACCGCCAAACAGGTTGTCATTGCCGTCGCCGCCATTGATCGTGTCCAGTCCTACGCCACCTTCGATCCGGTCATCGCCTGACTGGCCATGAAGCGTATCGTTTCCAGCATCGCCGCGGATGAAGTCGTTTCCGCCGCCGCCCCATGCGGTGTCGTTTCCAGCACCACCAAGCAGGGTGTCGTTGCCGTCAGCGCCGCCATTGTCGTCACCTGTATAAAGCACGTTTCCTGGGCCTACGACGACGAACGAAGCCTGGTCACCGATGAGCGTGTCATCGCCAGCGCCGCCATCGACGCGGTCATTTCCCGAGCGGCCAATGACAGCATCGTTTCCGGCATCACCATAAAGGTCGTTGTCGTAATTGTTGCCGTAGACGGTGTCGGCACCGCCATTGCCACGCGCATTATATGGCAGGTTGGCAGTCGATACGATTGCGTTGAGATCGATAAAATCGACCGAGTTGGTTCCGAGCACCTGCCCGCGCGAGACGGGTAACTTCGCGCTATTGGGTGCATTTGAAGGATTTACAGTTGGCATTGTACTTTCCTCTTCTATTCAGTTGGGTCGCATGGATGCGGCTTTGTCAAACGGACCAGGACGCACCCCCAAATGACCTCGAACAAACGAAGCCATGGATCATGGA
>JBATDO010000023.1:0-1575 GCA_049663505.1 Sphingorhabdus sp. | reverse complement strand
TGTCATAACGGGGCGGGCAATCTACGATGGTCGACTGGACCTTGCCACCGCGATTGCATTGGCAAACAGACAGTGAGCGTCCGCATCCGTGTGATCCCGTGTCTTGACGTGTCGGGTGGGCGAGTAGTCAAGGGCGTAAACTTTGTCGACCTGCGTGATGCGGGGGATCCCGTTGAGCAGGCCCAGGCATATGATGCTGCCGGCGCTGACGAGTTGTGTTTCCTCGATATTGGGGCCAGCCACGAAGCCCGGGGCACGATGATCGACGTGGTGCGACGTACCGCGCAAGTGTGCTTCATGCCGCTTACGGTAGGCGGGGGTGTCCGCACCGCCGACGATGCACGTGCCTTACTGCTGGCTGGAGCAGACAAGGTTGCAATCAACAGCGCTGCGGTGGCGCGGCCCGAGGTTGTAGCCGAAATCGCGGAGCGGTTCGGCAGTCAATGCGTTGTCGCATCTGTCGATGCGCGCAGAACCGATGGGCGCTGGGAAATTTACACGCATGGCGGTCGACATTCCACTGGTATTGATGCGTTGGAGCATGCGGTGAAACTTGCAAGGCTGGGAGCAGGGGAATTACTTGTGACGAGCATGGACCGTGACGGTACGCGGGATGGCTACGACTTGGAACTCACGCGCGCGATTGCCGATGCAGTGGATGTACCCGTGGTTGCAAGTGGTGGAGTGGGGAGCCTGGAACATTTGGTCGAAGGTGTTCGCAAGGGGCACGCAAGCGCTGTTCTTGCAGCATCAATTTTCCACTTCGGGCAGCATAGCATTGCCCAAGCCCATGCAGCGCTGCGCGCTGCAGGTTTGCCTGCACGCCGCTGATCACCAACGAATTAGCCGCGGAACGAATATGCGACCAATGACTGCGCTGGTGCCAACTGACAATGTATACCAGGTACCAATGTAGACAACATCGTCGAACGGGCAGTGTAGATTATAGGCCAGTGCGCCCAATCCGCCCGACGCTAGACCAACGAGCCAGCCTGCACGCGAGTGCGAAGTCGGAGCGCCATGCCGCAAGTGCACAACCATCGGTACAGCGGTTGCCAGGGCACCAAAAATGCTGAACGCCAGGCACTGTCCCACCGAATTCATTTCAGCCATGACATTCTCGCTGTTCCCGGTAAGCGCAACGATCAATGCCGCGAGCGGAAAGAGCAGTGCTGCTGCCAAAGCTAGTTGCCAACTTGACTGGGGCTTGCCGACTGCAGGACTGGCCATTTCCAGCACGGCGTGTGCCGTACCGACTCCAAGCAACAACAATATGCCTGATCGCAGAAGGAAAATGGATTCCGGGTGTCCGCTAAGCAAATCCTTGCGCAGTCCCGATGTGAGGCCCACGAATATAAATAGCCCAAGCGTCACGGCGAGGGCAATGAGCATTGGGCGTCGAGGATTGAGCGCATGAACAGGCTCCAGATCGTCGACGAGGTCTGCAATATCAAATGCCTTGTTCATTCTCACTCACTCTCGATCAGGGCCACAAGCCGTTTCAGGCCTCGGTGGATATTTACCTTCACCAACGGCTCGGATTGCCCGCATTTGGCGCATGCTTCTGCAATGCTC
>JBATDO010000022.1:0-3647 GCA_049663505.1 Sphingorhabdus sp. | reverse complement strand
TGGAAGGGCGAAAGCCTGGCAGTTGCCGCTGAAGCTACGATCAGGGCTGTAGGTGCAATCGGCGGTGACGGCGGGTTGATTGCCATCGGCCCTGATGGCAGGCCCTATTTCGCTATCAACGACCTTGGAATGTATCGAGGCAGGATTATATCCGGCGGTCAGCCGCAGACGGCCATCTTTGCCGATGAAAAAATGGCGGATTGAATATGCTGGAAGAAGGCCTTTTGGATGAGATAGATCGACGTCTTTTGGCGCTGCTGCGGGACGACGCGAGACAGACAATTGCACAATTGGCCAAAGAGCTCGGAATTTCTCGTGGCCAGATCTATTCCAGATTGGCACGGCTCGAAGAGGAACAGGTTGTCGTTGGATATACCGTCAGGCTTGGAGATGCATTTACCGCAAGCCGCATGCGTGCGCACGTCATGATCAAGACGCTACCTCGCTTTCACCGCGAAGTTGAAATGGCATTGGCATCTTTACCTCAGGTGCAGTCGATTCATGCAATCAGCGGGGAATATGACATTATAGCGATGCTCGAAACCGGTGGCAGCAATAGTTTGAATGAGTTGATCGACGACATCGGTCTCCTTGAAGGTGTGGAGAAAACAACCACGTCCGTTATCTTGGCTACAAAGTTAGAGAGATAAGCCGTCCTGCATATTTGTAGCTTTCATCTATAACGTAAGCGTGTGGTCGTTACCCGGGCATTGTTTTCGGGGTCCAGTTCCAGGGCAACAGCTGATCGATATTCTTGGCAGGATGGTCGGCAATGCGTCCGATGATATCCGTGAGATAGGCTTCGGGATTGAGGCCGTTGAGTTTGGCCGACTGGATTATCGTAAAAAAGACTGCAGCGCGGGTCCCGCCGGTATCGGAGCCTAGGAAGGTCCAGTTTCGTCGGCCCAGGGTCAGTGGCCGGATCGCGCGCTCGGCTGCATTGTTGGACATTTCAAGGCGGCCATCGAGGGTGAACCGGCTCAATGCCGTCCAGCGGTTGAGACAGTAGCGGAACGCCTTTGCCAGATCACCTTGCCGGCTGATCCGTTGGAGGTTGTTTTCGAGGAAGGCCTTAAGTTCATCAAGCAGAGGAACACTGCGGTCCTGCCGGACTGCGAGACGGATATCCGCGCCCTGGCCGTTGATCTCGCGCTCGATCGCGAACAGCGCACCGATCCTTTCCAAGGCTGCCATGGCGATGCCGGATTTGGTCTTGGCGTGATCCTCGAAGATACCCCGACGCGCATGGGCCCAGCACGCGACCTCGAGCAACGTTGTATTGCCCTGGGCATCAGGCTGGTAGAGCTTACCAAAGCCGGTGTAGGCATCAGCGTGCAGATAGCCGCGACACGGCGCGAGCAAGGCATGGGCGTGCTCGCCTTTGCGGTCGGGCGAGTAGTGATAATAAGCCGCTTGTGGATTGGACGATCCCCATGGTGTTTCATCGCGGACGACCACCCAGAGCTGGCCTGTCTTCGTCTTTCCCTTTCCTGGATCCAGCACCGGGATCGGCGTATCGTCGGCATGAACGCTTGGGCCCGCCCGGGCGTAATCGCCGATCTCCTCGGCAAGCGGCTTTAACAGCCATGCCATTTTGCCAACCCAGCCAGCCATGGTCGACCGGTCAAGGTCAACACCTTCGCGCGCGTAGATGTCCGATTGACGGTTGAGCGGGTTGTGATCGCAATATTTGGAGATGATGACATGGCTGACAAGACCCGCACCTGGCCGGCCGCGCTCGATCGGCAGCATCGGCATTGGCGGCTGGGTAATGGTCTCGCAGTCGCGACAGCTCAGTTTGGGGCGGACATGCACAACGACCTTGAAGTGCGAGGGCACATATTCAAGAACCTCGCGCTCATCATCGTCGATCCGGCGCAGCCGCTTCGACCCGCAGGCCGGACATGCGCAGACACCCGGATGGGCAACGACCTCGCGCGGCAGATGTTCGGGCAAAGGTTTGCGATTACCCTGTCTGGGCTCCCTGGCTGGTCGCGGAACCGACGTCGGTGCAGACCGCGCCTCACTTTCCGCCTCGCCCTCTTCGAGGTCGCCGATAATCAGTTCAAGCTGTTCGATCTGACGGTCAAGCTTTTCAGACGACTGGCCAAAGCGGGCACGACGCAGAGCGGCGAGCTGGGCCTTGAGCTTTTCGATGTGCAGGGTCTTGGCATAAAGTTCACTCTGCAGCAGCGCTGCAAAAGCCCTTAGTTCGTCGGGATCAGAGGGCAATGTGGCGGTCGCCAAAGACATGACCGCTTATACCAGAACGGGCCTGCCGATGCTAGGATAATCGGCTGTAATCAGCCATTTTCTACACATATTCCGGGCGTTTTGCAGGCTCGGGCGCAACCGTCCGGCGCCAGTCTATTCCTTCGAGAAGAAGCGCCAGCTGGGCCGCACTCAATAACAAGCGCCCCTCGACAATCGGCGGCCAGACGAACCGGCCCTGTTCCAATTTCTTGGCATAAAGACACATGCCTGACCCGTCCCAGGCAAGGATCTTGACCGCGTCGCCGCGCTTGCCGCGAAAGACGAACAACGCGCCCGAGAAAGGGCTGGTGCCAAAGTCCTTTTCCACCAGGCTGGCGAGACCGAAGATCCCGCGGCGCATGTCGACAGGTGTTATCGCCAGATAGACCTGCGCTCCGACAGGAGGAGTTATCACGCCGCCGCCTTCAGAGCGCAAAGCACCCGGATCAGTGCCTGCTCGTCAACCTTGGCATCAACCGTGATCCTGACACCGTCCGGCAGGTTCAGTTCCATCCGCCCGGCAGCCATGCTGTCCGACGCCACCGTCTCGACGACCATTCCGATCGGTACAAAATCAACCGCAGGCCTCGGGGATTGTACCGAGAGCACCGATCCGGTCTGCCTGAACTTGCGACGCCAGTTCCACAACAAGTTCGCATTTATCCCGTGCTCGCGGGCAACGCCTGCCATCGACGCGCCAGGCGCCAAGCTCGCCAGCACCATCGCACGACGCTCGTCCTCACTCCAACGACGACGCCGACGTTTCCGCCAGTCTAAGGATACTTCATCAAAATCGTTAAGTTCAACGCTCACTCAGATGTCCATCAAATCATACATGGACATCTCGGCGTCCACTGCGATCCTCTACACAACCGGTCACGAGCTCAAAAGGCGGCCATCACCACACGCGTACTTCGAAACGTCCCAAGAGGCGCTTGCTGCAGGAACGATTCGGCAACGGACCGTGACAAGCAAAATCTTCGTTGTTGAAGGTTCTATGCGATAACGGACATCGTGATCGCTTGAAAAAAGTGGTCTGCTATGGTCGGCTTATGAGCTCAATATAGCTCGGCTTTGAAACCAGTGAGACAGTCGAGTTTTTCACCAAAGACTGCAATACGAGTTAGGAAATGAACCTGAACAAATGGCAGCTAACGAGGGCAAGCAGCCTTTGCGTGTATGTCTGAAATGTCGAAGGGTTTCGGGCGTCGCCAGACGTACGAAAGCCTTACATGCAGGAACCCGCGGGCCGCGTGGGATTTGCTATGGGGATTTAGGCTCGGGTGGGTTGCGGGTTCGGTTTATCGCAGCGCCATTGTGGTGGCGATATGGCCGGATCGGGTCGACGACCGTGCCCATTTGATGGGCGGATGTGGCGATCTTGCCGATGATTT
>JBATDO010000021.1:0-9697 GCA_049663505.1 Sphingorhabdus sp. | reverse complement strand
CGCCTGAACACATGGTCAGGTGCTGCCATTTGCCTTTGGGATCCGTAAAGCGGACATCGACCCATTCGATCTCCTCGTCCTTGATACGCTTGATAATATCCTTGGCAGTAGTGGCCATATTACTTTCCTTCTTTGGCTTGTCTTTTTTGAATGACTTTGTTTTCGATTTAGACGGCATCGTTATCGCGCTCACCTGTGCGAATGCGAAGTGCCGTTTCAACAGGGATAACGAAGATTTTGCCGTCGCCAATGCGACCGGTCTGGGCAGCAGCAGCGATCGCTTCTACCACTCGGTCGGCCAATGCGTCTTCGACGACGACCTCCAATTTCACCTTGGGAAGAAAATCAACGACATATTCGGCACCGCGATATAGCTCGGTATGACCCTTTTGACGACCAAAGCCCTTGGCCTCTGTGACGGTGATGCCTGATACACCTACTTCGTGCAGCGCTTCCTTCACTTCGTCCAACTTGAACGGCTTGATGATCGCTTCGATCTTCTTCATGGTTTAGTCCCCTTGTGAGCGCGCTTATGGTAAATGCTCCGCGCGCGCGGATTACTGGTTGTACTTATCAAGTATCGTGCCAGTTGCCCGCCACGCATTTGCGCGTACTTCCACCGAGATCGGCCATTTCACCTGCCTAAAAATTAGGCAGGTGCCAGAATCATGGGCAGCAAAACCGAGTTTTACCTCGATGCCTTCTTTTCGTTTGCCAACGCTGATTCATTCGCCTTTGCGTAATGTGCGCGGCTTATCACATAGGCTCGAACTTCTTCCGCCTCTTGCGAAGTGAGCACGCTTGCGAAACTGACCATTCCATTACCCTTCAAGACTCCATCGATAACCACCGATTTCCATGTGGCGGAATCTGCAATTGTTCCCGATTTGCGAAGGTCGGGCAGGACACCGTTTCCAACGGCTCCCGGGCCGTGGCAAACGAGGCAATAGCGCTGGAAGTTGGATTGGCCTGCAGCGATGCCCGTTGCTGTACCAACCTGGACGGGCGGCTCCCAAACATAGTCCGGCATTGGTGGCAAGGCGGGTAGCGCTGCTTTGCCGCCAAGCTTCAGCACAATGAGCCGGGGAATATTAGGGATAGCCGAACTCGCTGAACCGGCATAACCCGATACCAAGGGAAACGCGCCGCCCTTGCTGGTCAGGAATGCGACATATTGTTCGCCGTCCACCATGTAGGTTGATGCGCCTGACAAAACTCCAGACTGGACATCCAGATTGTATAACTGCTTTCCAGTATCTGCAGCATAAGCTCTGAATTCCCCCAGGGCAGTTCCCTGGAATACCAGGTTGCCCGCTGTTGTCATCGTCCCCCCGTTCCACGACGCGGGATGATCAACTGTCCATTTGGGCTTTCCGGTACGCGGGTCGAAGGCCACCAGCTTGCCGACCGTTGCAGCTTTAACCATTTTGACGATGTTAACGTCATCAGGCAGGTCGGATGTTGCCATCGCACCGCCCACGTTGAAACCGAGCGGCTTGCGCTCTTGCTCATTGGGGGCGGCAGGTGGAAGATATGCGCCGCCGATATAGAGTGCCGGAATGTAGACCAGGCCAGTTGCCGGGTTATAACTCATCGGGTGCCAGTTGTGGGCGCCGAGGGCCGAAGGGTTTGCCAAGTAGAGTTTTCCGGTCTTTTCATATCGAGACTCGGGATTTTCCACCGGGCGCCCGGTTTTCATGTCATATCGGCTGGCCCAGGTGATCCCATCGATAAAGGGATTGGCTGCCAGCATCTTGCCGCTGACCCGGTCGATGGTGAAGAAAAAGCCGTTTTTAGGGGCATGGTAGATGACCTTGACATCCTTTCCATCGCGCTTTTCGTTGGCGAGGATGATCGGCTGGGTCGCCGTGTAATCCCAGGATTCTGCCGGCGTTTCCTGATAATGCCAGACATATTTGCCAGTGTCGGGCTTGAGGGCAACGATCGACGACAGAAACAGGTTATCGCCTTCACCGTTTGACCGAATGCCGTGGTTCCAAGGGTTCCCATTTCCAACGCCAATATAGAGCTGGTCGAGTTCAGCATCATAGACGATGGCATCCCAGACTGTGCCGCCGCCGCCGCTCTCGCGCCAGTCGCCCTTCCTGGGTACTGCGCTCCACGTCTTCGATGCTGTCTTCAGGATTTCATCGCTTGCCGCTCCGTCAGGCTCTCCCTTCGGATTCGGAACGGTGTAAAAGCGCCAAGCCTGCTTGCCACTATCGGCATGATATGCCGTGACGAATCCGCGGGCACCAAATTCGGCACCGCCATTGCCGATCACGACGAGATCCTTCACCACGCGCGGTACGCCGGTGATCGTGCCGTTGGATTCGGGATCAAGCGTTTGTTCGCTCCACAGTTGCTTTCCGGTCGCGGCATCGAGCGAAATGAGGCGTCCATCAATCGTACCGACGAACAGATGGCCTTTCCAAAACGCGATCCCACGATTGACCACGTCGCAACATGCCTTGACACCGCGCGCCTTGTCGACCTCGGGATCAAAGCTCCATAACTGCTTGCCGGTCTTTGCATCATAGGCAAAAACTTTCGACCAAGCTGTGGACACGAACAACTTGCCATCCACCACAACAGGCGTCGCTTCCTGTCCGCGTGCGTCCGGTAAGTCCGCATACCAGGCTATGCCAAGCTTTTCGACATTCCCAGTATTGATCTGGTCGAGAGGGCTGTGGCGTTGCTCATTGTAGTTATATCCGGTCATTGCCCAGTTTGAGCCATCGCCACCGCTTTTCAGATATTCGCCGTCAATTGCCGTGAAAGCCGAATGCGCTTGGTTGGTCTCGCCTGCCTGGCACCCGGTCAAGGCCAAAGTCAGTCCTGCAGCGCCCGCTACCAGCCATAGCTTCATGTTCATAGCTCTCTCCCTTAAAGCAGAGGCTATGCCGCAAAGGAGGCAAGGTCCAGTGCATTTTTAATCGCCGGGTTAAATTATCGACTTTATGGCCGCTTCTAGCTGGTTGGCGGCCTTGTCGTAAATTCTGCGCCGCAAATCGAAGACGATCTGTTCAGGAGAGGTGGCAGATGTGCCGCCCAGGAAAGGTGGCGCGGGATCATATTCGAGAGCCAGTTGGATCGTGCGTGCGACCTCTTCGCCGGCTTCGATAGCGATCAGCTCGAGTGCGAAATCGATGCCCGAGGTCACACCGCCCGCTGTAA
The DNA here is from genome assembly GCA_049663505.1 of Sphingorhabdus sp. Lineage (GTDB taxonomy): Bacteria > Pseudomonadota > Alphaproteobacteria > Sphingomonadales > Sphingomonadaceae > Sphingorhabdus_B. Next base: position 6,520 of record JBATDO010000021.1, on the reverse strand, counting down.
TCAGGTTTCCGTCACGCACAACGCGGCCATTTTGATATATAGCGCCGAACAGCGGCAGCAGTTGGGTGTAACCCCAGTGACAGGTCGCGCGTTTGCCCTGCAGCAAGCCAGCTGCACCGAGTACGAATGCGCCCGTACACACGCTGGTAACCCACCGGGCCCCACCGGCCTGGGAGCGAACGAAATCAATCAAGGCCGGGTTCTTGATCGCCTCTCGGACGCCGTGGCCTCCGGGTATGCATATTATATCGGACTGTGGACAACCGGCAAAGCTGGTTCCCGGCAATATTGAAAAGCCGCTGTCGGTCGTGACGGCCTGGCCATCGCTTGACGCCACAAATATGCTCGCGCCGGGTAAGCGCGAAAGGAACTGCACGGGACCTGCAAAATCGAGCTGGGTGACATTATCAAAAAGGGCGAAGACGATATTGAGCGGTTTTGTCATGGCCGTTTTCCTTGTTCGCAATTTGACAGGCTTGAAAGGCGAGCAGAGATCAGGGGCAAATTTCAATAACCCAAAATCACCGCCGGTGTTGCACCGTACCATATGGATAAGCAAAGTTATCTCGGCGAAGGTCAAAAGAAAAGACCGCCGAATTGCTCCGGCGGTCTTTACACTCAAGGTGAGCTAGCTTTTACCAGTAAAAGCCGCGATAGGCTCTGACCACCCGGCCCGTGCGGGTGTTTACCAACAGCACGTCGTTATAATGACGGACATAGGTCTGGTAACGACCTGGCCTTGGTAAGCGATAATTCGAGTAATTGGTCACGCGATAGCGCGGTGAATAATAGCTCGCTCCGATGCGCACACCGGGATTGAATGTGCGGTAGCGAAACGGTGCGTTGAAACGGGCTCCACGAAACGCCTTGCGATTCTTTTGACGGTACTCACGCCAATCTTCCCGGTATTCTTGACGGGCTTCGCGCACGTCCTGACGCTCGTTACGCACATCGCGACGGTCGCCGTAGCGCTGGGCTTGCGTTACATCGCGCTTTTCTTCGCGGACTTCTTGGCGGTCTCTCTGCAGTTCGCGTGTCTGGGCTTGTGCTGCCATTGGGGTCAATGTGGCCGCAATGACAGCAGCGATCAAAAATTTGCTCTTCATGGTCTCACGTCCTTTCTAGTAACGGTAAACGCATCAACTGCGTCAACGTTCCTCTTGTAGGACTGATTGCTTGAACGCGTGCAAAACAAGCCGTTCAGAAACCTGACATTAGTGTCGCAAATTGTATCACCTAGACCAGTTCGACAGCGAGCGCGGTGGCCTCGCCACCGCCGATGCAAAGCGAAGCTATTCCACGCTTCTTGCCATGGCGTTGCAAGGCAGCGATCAGCGTCGTGATAATCCGTGCACCGGATGCACCAATGGGATGACCCAGTGCCGTTGCGCCGCCGTGGACGTTGATCTTGTCATGCGGGATTCCAAGGTCATGCATGGCGAACATTGCTACGCACGCGAACGCTTCGTTGATCTCAAAAAGGTCGACGTCGCCAATCGACCAGCCTGCCTTTTCGAGACATTTGCCGATTGCGCCGACAGGAGCCGTGGTGAATGCGGAAGGTTCCTGTGCATGGGCTGCATGAGCGACTATGCGGGCCACGGCCTTGTGTCCCTTCGCGTCGGCAACAGACTGGCGAGTAAGGACGAGAGCTGCTGCGCCGTCCGAAATCGATGAACTGGTCGCTGCAGTGATGGTACCGTCCTTGGCAAATGCTGGACGGAGCCCGGGGATCTTGTCTGGCATGCCCTTGCCAGGCTGCTCGTCGGTGTCAACGACCACATCACCCTTGCGGGTAGTGACCGTAACGGCAACGATTTCCTGCTTGAACGCACCCTCTGCGATCGCTGCTTGTGAGCGCCGCAACGATTCGATCGCGTAGTTGTCTTGTGCTTCGCGGGTCAATTGATATTCGTTGGCAGTCTCCTGGGCGAAGGTTCCCATTGCTCGGCCCGGCTCATATGCATCCTCAAGACCATCAAGAAACATGTGGTCATAAGCTGTGTCATGCCCGATCCGCGCGCCGCTGCGGTGTTTTTTCAGGATATACGGGGCATTGGTCATGCTTTCCATGCCTCCGGCGACTACCAAGTCGATCGAACCGCATGACAAGGCCTCGGCCCCCATGATGACGGTTTGCATTCCCGAACCACACACTTTGTTGACAGTCGTTGCCTGAACTGACTTCGGCAGGCCTGCCTTTAATGCTGCCTGGCGCGCTGGAGCCTGGCCAAGGCCCGCCGGCAGAACGCAGCCCATGTAAATCCGCTCGATATCATTTGCATCCACACCCGAGCGCTCGACTGCGGCCTTGACCGCGGTTGCGCCGAGGTCGGTTGCTGCAACCTCGGCAAGGGCACCCTGCATCGCTCCCATTGGAGTGCGTGCAAATGACAGAATAACGACGGGATCGGTGGCGGCCATGAAATTGAGTCCTATGTTGATGTGCGTCTCATATAAGGCCAGCCCGGGTGCAAGACAAATGGCATTTGCCTCGCGAAAATTTTATAGGAAAAACGATTTCAGTTCGCGCTTCAATATCTTGCCGTTGGCATTGCGAGGGAGCGTGTCGGCACAGAAGACGATTTTCACAGGCACCTTGAACCGCGCCAGTCGTGCTCCGACCCACTGCTGTAACTCTTCCTGCGATGCGGTCGTACCGGGCGCTAGATGGACGACTGCTGCTGGCTCTTCGCCCAGTGTTAAATGGGGAATCCCAATTAGCGCGGCGTCGGTGACCGAGGGGTGCTCATAAAGAATATTCTCAACCTCCGACGAGTAGATATTCTCGCCACCCCGAATAATCATGTCCTTGGCGCGGTCGACGATATAGCAAAAGCCCTCCTCATCAAGGCGTGCCAAGTCACCCGTGCGGACCCAACCATCGACAAAGGTCTCCCTGGTCGCATCTGGCCTGTTCCAATATCCCTTGACGATTTGTGGGCCCCGCGCCCAAAGCTCGCCAACTTGACCGACCGGTAGTTCGTAGACGCAATCTTCGGACATGATCTTGAGGTCGGACGCGGCAACTGCCGGACCACAGCTGTCGGGCCGATTCAGATAATCTTCAGCCGTGTGCGACGTAACTGTGGCCATGGTCTCCGTCATGCCCCAGCCATTGCCCGGAAATGCTCCAAATATCTCGTAGATCTTGGTAACAAGTTCGGGCGCTGACGGCGCACCACCATAGCTGATCGAGTCGATCGAACTGAGGTCGAATTCTTCGCGCTGGGGATGTTCGATCAGTTGCCAGGCGATATAGGGAACACCTCCTGTTGCATTGATCCTTTCGCGCTCGATGATCTCAAAAGCCTTGATGGTGTCCCATTTGTGCAGGAACACCATTTTATGTCCGGCCTGGATTGTTGGAATCATGACAGCCGAGCATGCGGTGACATGAAACATCGGCACGACCACCAATGCTGCCCGAATTGATGGTTCGGGCAGGGGGTCACCCCGCCTCAACACCGTTGCAGCTCCAGAAAAGGCTGCGGACAGGCTGTTCGTGAGCAAATTGCGGTGAGATCCCAACGCACCTTTGGGCTTGCCGGTGGTCCCGCTGGTATAAAAAATCGTGACTGCATCATCGGCGTCGAGCGAAACATCTGGAAGCGGGCGCTGGGGCAATTGGGAATAGGTCTTGGGCGTTCCAATCAACGATTCCAGTGCCGTTGCAGGATGGATCAAGCGCTCTGCTGAATCCCGAGCCACCAAGACAGTTTGGAGATCAGGCATTTGGGCCGAGTGGCTTGCCATTCGGTCCCACCTTTCGGCATCGCAAATCAATATCGAGGCGCCTGAATCGGTCATTCCGAACGCCAGCTCTTCGCCTGTCCACCAAGCGTTGAGCGGAACGACGATTGCCCCGGCAACAGCTGCAGCAAAGAACGCTACAGGCCATTCGGGCAAGTTGCGCATCGCCAGCGCTACGCGGTCACCTTTTTTAACGCCCATTTCCTTCAGCGCATTGCCAAGCACCGCGACGGCGCGGTACCAATCGGAATAGGTTATGCGCTCGTCTTCAAAGACGACAAACTCTCGATCACCAAAAGCCTTGGTATGATCCACCAACGCCGCCAGGGTTGGAAGAGCATTTTTCCAGATGCGGGTTGCAATTCCATCGATGTCAACGACATCCATCTCGAATGGCGCCCCTTGCGCACACAAGACAGCCTTGACTTCATCGCGCGTCATTGCTGGCCAGCCAGCAGGCGGCACCCATTTTTTCCCAGCTTCGATCAATGTTCCATCCAATCCTGCGCGTGCGCTGTAATGCGTCTTTTGCACGTCGTTACGCCAAAACGGTTTTAATTTGCAACGGTTCGCGCTAGCAATTCATCAAGCGATTAAGAAGGAGAGAGACATTGACCGCTACCATGCAAGCCATTCTTGAAAAGCAGCGTGCGGATTTTACCGCGAGTCTTCCTGAGCCTATGTCCAGGCGGCGCGATCGGATCGACCGTGCAGTTGCCCTTCTTGTCGATAATGCAGAGGCATTCGCGAAAGCCGTGTCAGCCGATTTTGGTCACCGCAGTCATGAACAAACCCTGATGACCGATATCATGCCGTCGGTGAGCGCCATGAAACATGCAAGAAAGCATTTTGAAAGCTGGGCGAAGGGCGAAAGGCGCAAGCCGACCTTTCCCTTGGGCCTGCTTGGTGCAAGGGCCGAGGTTATATACCAGCCCAAAGGCGTTGTAGGCGTTATCGCGCCGTGGAATTTTCCCATTGGCATGGTGATGGTTCCGATGGCCGGGATATTGGCAGCCGGGAACCGAGCGATGATCAAGCCTTCCGAGTTCACCCAGGAAGTTTCAAGTCTGTTTGAGCAATTGGTTCCAAAATATTTTGCTGAAGAGGAAATGGCGGTTTTCACAGGTGGATCGGACATCGGCATGGCGTTCTCCAGGCTTGCTTTCGATCACATGATATTCACCGGGGCAACTGGGGTTGGACGACACATAATGCGTGCAGCAGCAGACAACCTGGTGCCGGTTACTCTGGAGCTCGGAGGCAAGTCACCCACGATAATTGGTCGCAGCGCAGACATAAAGAAGGCGGGCGATCGGATCGCCTTGGGAAAAATGATGAACGCGGGTCAAATCTGCCTGGCACCCGATTATTTGATGGTCGCCAAGGAACAGGAGGACGATCTTATCGAGGCGGTCAAGGCAGGTGTAAGGTCCCAATACCCCACTTTGCTATCCAATGATGACTATACGTCCGTGGTGAATGGCCGAAACTACGAGCGCCTGCAGGGTTATCTGGCTGACGCCCGGGAAAAGGGTGCAGAGCTCATTGAAGTCAATCCGGCCGGCGAGGATTTCGCGTCCTCCAACGGCAACAAGATGCCCTTGACGATCGTTCGCAACGTGACCGATGACATGATGGTAATGCAGGAAGAGATTTTTGGCCCGATTCTGCCTGTCCTGACCTATGGAAACATGGACGAGGCAATTGACTATGTGAACGCGCATGATCGTCCACTTGGACTATATTATTTTGGCAATGATAGAGCCGAGGAAGGCAAGGTTCTTGCGCGAACCATTTCAGGTGGCGTTACGGTGAACGACGTGATTTTCCACAATGCAATGGAAGACCTGCCATTTGGCGGGGTGGGGCCGTCTGGGATGGGCAATTATCACGGTGCAGATGGGTTCAAGACTTTCAGCCACATGCGTGCAATCTATCGCCAGACAGGAATAGATGTCGCAGCAATTGGGGGATTCAAGGCTCCTTATGGCAAGGCAACACATAAGACCTTGGCGAAAGAGCTGAAGAAGTAAGGATGCACTTGCATCGAGGTGGGTGCTCGGTTAGAGGGAGCGCCGCTTGGATGCTTCAAATCGACCAGGCTGTGCCCCAGTGGTGGAATTGGTAGACGCGCTGGACTCAAAATCCTGTTCCGAAAGGAGTGCCGGTTCGAGTCCGGCCTGGGGCACCACACTTCGACACGAGCCAAAACAGCCCAGACTGGAGCTTGTATTTTAGTTGAGCGGCGTGGAAATGCACCGAACGGGCGTCGCCGCCGCTTCTGCGAAATGACAACCGAAGGGATTTCACGTTGGCCCCAGGATCCCGAACGGGATTTGGCCATCGCTCAACTGATCAATACTTGCGTCTGAAACGCGTTTCACCCTGGTCATTCCCTAACACTACTGAAATGTCTGGAAACGGACATCCTCTCCTCTGGGTAAAAGTTGATCGAAACGGGTTGGATGTCGGACCGTTCCGACAGTCTCGTTTCAACCTGCAATCGCCAAAAGCCGCCGCTCGTTCAGGGCGTTGATCATGTGAGGTCCGGATCGACCGCAGTGTCGAAGGGTTTCGGGCGTCGCCAGACGTACGAAAGCCTTACATGCAGGAACCCGCGGGCCGCGTGGGATTTGCTAAGGGGATTTAGGCTCGGGTGGGTTGCGGGTTCGGTTTATCGCAGCGCCATTGTGGTGGCGATATGGCCGGATCGGGTCGACGACCGTGCCCATTTGATGGGCGGATGTGGCGATCTTGCCGATGATTT
>JBATDO010000020.1:0-1989 GCA_049663505.1 Sphingorhabdus sp. | reverse complement strand
CTATGACCACTACTATGCGACACTCGCGCACGAGCTGTCGCACTGGACCGGTCATTCTTCGCGCCTCGATCGCGATCTCAAGAACCGCTTCGGTAGCGACGCCTATGCTGCCGAAGAACTGATCGCCGAGCTATCGTCAGCCATTTTGGGTGCCGAACTAGGTCTGCCGGTCACGCATCTTGATCATCACGCCAGCTACATCGCGTCCTGGCTCAAGATCCGCAAATCGGACGAGCGCGCGATCCTAACCGCCGCGGCAAAGGCCGAGGAGGCAGCCACCTTGCTGCTAGAACTGGGTGGATACCAATCATATGAAGGCGAGACCGATGTCGATCTTGCTAGTGCAGCCTGAGGAGCGGTGAGATGGGACGTTCCGTCAGCTATCCGACCGGCTCGGTGGCAGCCTTTCGCCTGCTCGATGACGGCGAAGAGGACGATGTCGACTGGGCCTATGAGTGCCTTGTCGACGAGATCATCGATACCACAAGGGCAGCCTTTCCTTCCTTCGAGACCTTCGATGGATGGCGCGGTCGCGAGGACCGTATCCTCCTGCGCAACGCCTTCGCCGATTGCGGGATATCGACCTATTGCGGGCTTGCCGCGATCTGGCTCGCCCCTCGCGATGACGCTCGCTTTTGGGAAGCCGACTTCTATCACCCGCGCGCGGCCCTTGCGCGCCACTGGCTCGCCCAAGTGGCGCCGCGTTTCGAACGAATGTTCGGCGAACTCAAAATGGTCGGGCGTTTCTCGAACGGAGAGGCGGTCTTCGAACGTCAGAAATCTTGCATTTGAGGGATAAGAGTGTATATCTTGCATATGAAAGGATAGGCTATGGCGACGAAGCCACTCGAATTGCAGCCCGATGATGGCAAGGTGCTCACCTCTGCTATCGCCCGCATCGCCGAGTTCTGGGGCCTCACCAACCCCAAACTTGGTGCAATCCTGGGCGTATCAGAATCGACCGCCTCGCGCCTGCGCTCGGGCAAGGCGGAGCTCGACCCTGCATCGAAGTCATTCGAAGCCGCTCAGTTCCTCCTGCGGCTGTTCCGTTCGCTCGACGCTCTGCTCGGAAGCGATGACATGTCTGCGCGCGCGTGGCTGACGACCGCCAATCTCGATCTCGATGCGCGCCCGATCGATCTCGTCGACAGCTTCAAGGGTCTCATCACCGTTTGCGACTATGTGGACGCCCACCGCGCTCGCGTCTGAGTTCCGCCGCTACCGCCGAACGGTGTGGCGTGTGGTCGAAGCACAGCATCGCATCTCGACCAATCGTTTGACCTCCGACCTTGGCGAGCAACAGCGGCTTGAAGAACTGGCAGATAGCGCAAAGCCGGACCTGCCGAAATCCGCGCATGGGTTGCATTACCTCCTCGCTTCACCCTTTCGCTATGGCCACACGGTTGCCAGCCGTTTTCGCCGGGCCAACGAGCGACCCGGGATCTTCTATGCAAGCGAAGCCGAGGGAACTGCGATCACCGAGACCGCCTACTGGCGGCTCAAATTCTACAGCCGCTCGCCGGGGTTCGTTCCGGGCAACCGGACAAGCGAGCATCTGAGCTTTTCCGTACCCGTATCGGTCACGCGGTTGACCGATACGACCAGGCCGCCGCTTGAGGGCGATGCTAAGCGATGGCTTGACCCTGACGACTATTCGCATTGCCAGGACCTTGCTGTGTCGGTGCGCGAGGCGGGCGGTCAGGCCATCCGGGCGCGCTCCGCGCGTGACCCGGACGGTATCAACCTGGCACTGCTCGATCCGGCCGGTTTCACGAAATCGGAACCGGACCATGGTCGCGGGTGGCATCTGCGCCACGAAGGCGATCGACTAACCGCGATCGCAGCTTTCCCCCACGCAGAGGTGCTTGCCTTCACGCCGGAACAGTTCGGCCTCCCGGAGCGCCCCTGAACCGATCCGGGATTCCTCCCAGACAAATCCTGCGCCACGCCGACATTATCCCGCGCAGGCCTGTTCGCTGGTCCTTGTGC
>JBATDO010000019.1:0-1523 GCA_049663505.1 Sphingorhabdus sp. | reverse complement strand
GTTGAAGATGAAGATATGGTTCGGGCGGTTGCCGAGCGGGCACTGGTTCGACAGGGTTATGTTGTAGAGACCGCGTGTGACGGCGAGGAAGCTCTGGCAATGTTCGCCGATGGGAAACGATATGACCTTGTCGTTTCTGACGTGGTAATGCCGAACATGGATGGTCCGACCATGGCACGTAACTTGCGCAGCCAGTACGGCGATATCCGCCTGTTATTCATGTCCGGTTATGCGGAGGAACAATTGCGTGAAACGATCAGTCTCGACAACGTATCCTTCCTACCCAAGCCATTTTCAGTTCAACAAATCGCCGAAGCGGTGCATGACGCACTTGCCTTGGAAAAGTAATTTATCTTATCATTGAAAAATAACGATAATAATAATATGTTCCGCTCTTGTTCTCAAGGAACAAATACCGTACATACTCTTTTGTTCCGGAAATGTTCCCGGTTCGGGCGTGACGCTAAGGAGTGGAAAAATGGCAGCAAGTCTCAAAGTGATTGATGGGAATCAGGCAAAAAATATGAATAACGCAGACCGTGAAAAGGCGCTCGAAGCAGCGCTGGCGCAGATTGACCGTGCATTTGGCAAGGGCTCGGCGATGAAACTGGGTAGCCGAGAAGCGATTACCATTGATGCGGTTTCGACCGGCTCTTTGGGACTGGACATTGCGCTCGGAATTGGGGGGTTGCCCAAGGGCCGTGTAATTGAAATATTCGGCCCCGAAAGCTCGGGCAAGACCACATTGACTCTGCACGCCATCGCTGAGGCGCAAAAGGCCGGTGGTACGGCTGCGTTCATCGATGCAGAGCATGCACTCGATCCCGGCTACGCGAAGAAACTTGGAGTCGATATCGACAACCTAATTGTGTCGCAGCCGGACACGGGCGAGCAAGCACTGGAAATCGCCGACACGTTGGTGCGATCCAACGCTGTTGATATTCTTGTAATCGACTCGGTAGCGGCCTTGGTTCCTCGAGCTGAAATCGAGGGAGAGATGGGCGATAGCCATGTCGGCTTGCAGGCCCGCTTAATGAGCCAGGCTCTGCGCAAGATAACAGGATCGATAAGTCGCTCGAACTGCATGGTGATCTTCATCAACCAGATTCGTATGAAGATTGGCGTCATGTATGGTTCGCCAGAAACTACCACGGGCGGCAATGCCCTCAAATTTTATGCCTCGGTGCGCTTGGATATTCGCCGCACCGGCCAAATCAAGTCGGGCGAAGACATTGTTGGAAACACTACGAAAGTTAAGGTCGTCAAGAACAAGGTTGCCCCTCCGTTCAAGCAGGTCGAATTCGACATTATGTATGGGGAAGGCATCTCGAAGACCGGCGAACTCGTCGATCTCGGCGTCAAGGCCGGCATCGTCGAAAAGTCGGGCGCGTGGTTGTCCTATGACGGCAATCGCATCGGCCAGGGCCGTGAGAATGCCAAGCAGTTTTTGAAGGACAATCCCAAGATCGCCGATGAGATCGAACGCGCCATTCGTTCCAACGCCGGTCTGATTGTTGATAAGA
>JBATDO010000018.1:0-3741 GCA_049663505.1 Sphingorhabdus sp. | reverse complement strand
GGATACGCCCTCTGTATTGTTTGAGACAGGTTATGTCAGCAACGCAGCAGATGTGGCTTATCTCGCCTCGGCTGAAGGTCAGCAGAAGATTGGACGCAGCGTGGCCAGCGCGATTCAGGTCCATTTTGCCCGTCGTCTTGCATCGCGCTAGACACGCGTTGCGTAAATTTGCGGTCAAAGGCTGATTAACTTTCTGGACCTGTCCGGCAAATCGGCTAGATAGGGCCGGTAATGGACAACAACGCCCCACCCGCCGAAGAACCGACAAATATCAACTACAAGCTGAAACGCGATGTCGAGGGCTTTGCCGGAAAATGGCAAACCTATTGGCAGCGCAAGCGCTTTCGGTGGGCGACCTATGCCCTGAGCGGCTTGTTATTGCTTCTGGTAGCTTTTTGGGCGGTCTTTGCGCGCAACCTGCCGGATGCCGAGGCTTTGATAGAGTATCAATCGCCGCTACCAACGGTGGTACGCGATATCGACGGGCAGCCATTTTACAGCTATGCCCGCGAACGCAGGGTGCAGCTCGAATATGCCGATTTTCCAAGGCTGCTCATCCGATCCTACCTGGCGGCTGAAGACAAGACCTTTTTTTCGCACGGTGGAATCGACTATCCTGGCATCGCATCTGCGATATTTGACAATATCTTCAGTAGCCGTCGGTCGCGTGGAGCATCGACAATCACCCAACAGGTTGCCAAGAATCTGCTTTTGACAAATGAATACAGCTACACGCGCAAGGTCAAGGAAGCGATCCTTGCCAAGCGCATTGAAAATGCCCTAACCAAGCCACAGATTTTGTCACTGTATCTCAACGAAATTGCACTGGGGCGACAGTCATTTGGTGTTGAAGCTGCAGCGCAAGCCTATTTCGGCAAAAGCGTTGATCAGCTGCAACTGCACGAAATGGCATTTCTCGCCATCCTGCCCAAGGCACCCGAACGCTATGGTCGTGCCAAGAACGCAAACGCCGCGCTTGCGCGCCGAAACTGGGTTCTGGGTGAAATGCACAACAATGAATGGATCACAGCCGAGCAACTGGCGGCAGCGCGGGCGCAACCCCTCGGTTTGATTGCGCAGCGTGGAACCGGCTACAAGAATATCGGCGGTTATTTTACCGAGGAAGTTCGGCGGCAATTGATCGAGCGCTTCGGCGAAACCGACAAGAATGGCCCATATAGCGTTTATGCAGGCGGGCTTTGGGTGCGCACATCGATGCACCAGCAATATCAGATATTGACGACGCAAGCATTGCGCGATGGCTTGTTGCGCTACAATGCGGGCAAGGCTTGGAAAGCCAATATGGGTACGATTGACGTATCAGATGACAAATGGGCGTCGCGCTTTGCTTCTACTAATATCGGTATAGATTATGCCAACTGGCGAGCAGGCGTTGCTCTTGGTCGTGGCAGGGTGGGTTTTGCCGACGGCAGCGTCGGAACCCTGGCTGCAGCGCCAGCTGCAATGAAGGCCGGCGACGTCATTGCGGTTGTACCCAATGGAGGAACCAGCTTTTCGGTCCGCACGGTTCCAGAGGTTGGAGGCGGAATGGTCGTGCAAAATCCACTTAACGGGCGGGTTATGGCCATTCAGGGAGGTTTTGATAGCCGGATATCCAGCTTCAATCGCGCAACCCAGGCACAGCGCCAGCCAGGTTCTACAATTAAGCCATTTGTCTATGCCACGGCTCTCGACAACGGGATGACGCCGGCGTCGATCATCGTCGATGGTCCATATTGCGTCTGGCAAGGTGCATCGCTTGGTCAAAAATGCTTTCGTAATTTCGGTGGCGGTGGAGCAGGCCCGCAGACAATGCGATGGGGACTGGAACAGTCGCGTAATCTCATGACGGTGCGTGCGGCGGCTGATTCCGGGATGGATAACGTGACAGATACCTTCCGGGCAGTGGGAATTGGCGATTATCCTGATTATCTGTCATATGCTCTTGGTGCTGGTGACACCACGGTCTTGAAGATGGTCAACGCATATTCGATGCTGGTCAACCATGGTCGGCAATTGAAGCCTACACTCATCGATTATGCCCAGAATCGCAAAGGTGAAGTAATCTGGCCTGCAAAATGGAAAGCTTGCTCGTCGTGCAACGCAAAAGACTGGAATGGCAAGGCGATGCCGCGCTTTTCTGCCGCCGGCAAGCAGGTAATGGATCCGATTACCGCTTACCAGGTGGTACACATGCTTGAAGGCGTGGTTCAACGCGGCACGGCCACCATATTGCGTGACCTTGACCGACCGCTCTTTGGGAAGACCGGTACGACGACTGGCCCGACCAATGTCTGGTTTGTTGGTGGCTCGCCGCATCTGGTTGCAGGTGTTTATCTCGGTTATGACCAGCCACGCAACATGGGTGGTTATGCGCAAGGTGGATCGCTCGCGGCGCCGATTTTCAAGCAGTTCGCAAGGGCTGCAATGGCGGGTATGCCCAAAACACCATTTGTCGCGCCCAACGGCGTCCGACTGGTGCGAATTGATCGCAAGTCGGGAAAGCGCGTTTATGGTTCATGGCCGGGCGATGATCCCAAAAGCGCCGTTATCTGGGAGGCATTTAAGCCTGAAACCGAGCCCAAGCGATCAATTCGCCAGGAAGAACTGGCTGCGCGAGGCGACAAGCCAAAGAAGAAAGAAGCCTCGAATTCCGGGAATGGGGCCGCGTCGGGCAGCTCCGCGCAAGGACCAAGCGCAGGAACCAAGCGCGACCAGGAATTCATCCAACAGGAGGGTGGAATTTACTGATCGCGCAGCCTGCGTGGTCGAAGGCGGGAGCGAGCGATGCCGCTTGGAGCAACTCGCCCTGAATTCTGTGAGCTCAGACGGAGTTCGACCGCGTTGCGCCATTGTGACAGCGAGGCAACGGCTGGCTTGAATCCCCGCGGTAATTCCTTGTCAGAACTTCACTTCCGGTGCCTTGCTCATTGTAGGCCGCTCGTCTGAACCGAGTTCCCAGAATTTCTCTTCCCCAAATCCAAAGATGTTGGCGAACAAGACTGCCGGAAAGGACTGCCGTGCGCCGTTATAATCTGCAGCTGCAGCATTATAGGCGCGGCGCGATGCGGCGAGCTTGTCCTCAACATCGGACAGCTCGTGCTGCAATGTTTGAAAGTTCTGGTTCGCCTTGAGATCGGGATAGCTTTCAGCAAGGGCAAACAGGCTTTTCAATGCACCCGACAGACCGTTCTCAGCCGCCGCTGCAGCAGCCGGACTGGCCGCCCCTATGGCCGAGTTGCGGGCAGTAATCACAGCATCAAGCGTCGACTTTTCGTGCAGGGCATATCCTTGCACAGTACTCACCAGGTTTGGAATGAGATCATGCCTCTGGCGTAACTGGGCGTCGATATCTGCCCATCCCTGGCGCACATTCTGGCGCAGGCCCACGAGACGATTGTAAATCAGTATCGCGACCAATCCCAAAAGGACGACTGCACCGATAATTACCAATTCCATCGCTTTACTCTCCCTGACACCGTCGATACCAATGGTTATCATGGCCGCGAACGAATTCAAATCATGATTGCATTGCCCGATGTAGACACGTTGATGGACGGCGGGTTGCGCGATCGCCTTGATAGCCTGCTGGCCGAGCGTGCCAAGGCAAAGGAAAAGGTGTATTGGACAGGGGGAGGGGGTATCGTCGCGGCCATTCTGGTTGCATGTATTCTTGCGATATTTGGCGCCCGCGAACTGGCCTATTTTGCAGCAGCGGCCATCGGTGGTGGTGCACTCGCC
>JBATDO010000017.1:0-3010 GCA_049663505.1 Sphingorhabdus sp. | reverse complement strand
CCGTTGCACTGCAGCGGCGGACGGTGACGATATTTGCAACGGTGCTGTAGATAATGCAACGGGAACTGCGGCATTGGTAACTCTTGCCGAAGCACATAAAAAGGCGGGCGCACCCGATCGCAGCATCGTTTTTCTCGCCGTAACTGCCGAGGAGTCTGGCCTGCTAGGTTCAAAATATTATGCCGAAAATCCGGTTTTTCCTTTGAGCCGGACTGTGGGCGGCGTTAACATGGATGCGTTTTCGATGTCAGGCCCGGCAAAAAACCTCACTGTCATTGGCAAAGGCAAGTCGCAACTTGATGGATATCTTGAAGCAGCAGCTGTGGCGGAAAACCGTATACCTGAAATGGAACCGACCCCCGAAAAAGGCTTTTATTACCGCTCTGATCATTTCAGCTTTGCAAAGCTTGGGGTGCCAATGGTCTATTTTGAAGGTGGCGACGACCTGGTAAAGGGCGGCAAGGAAGCCGCAAAGGCTGCTGCAGATGATTATGAGAAAAATCGTTATCATGCGCCTGGCGATGAATATGACGAAAAATGGGACTGGTCCGGCGTAATGAATGACCTCAGGCTTTATTACCGCGTTGGGCGAATGCTGGCGATGACTGATGCTTGGCCAAATTGGAACGATGGTGACGAGTTCAAGGCCATCCGAGACAAGAGCCGCAGCGAGAAATAGAAATCAATGTCACTTTTAATGCCCGCGGAATGGGCACCGCACGAGCGCGTCTGGATAGGCTTCCCAAGCTTTTCCGAGTATTGGGGAGAACCTCTAAACGAAGCCCAGAGGCAGATTGCGGCCTTTGCCAACGCCGTTCACGATGGTGGCAAGGGCGAGCGAGTGCACCTGATCGCTGGCGATGCTGAAGCCGCGACTATTGCACGCGACCTTGTTGAAACCGGTGTCTGTGTAGAAGAAGAGAAGATCGGAGACATCTGGTTGCGCGACACTGGGTGTATCATTGTGCGCAATGGCCAAGTTCGTGTTGCACGGGATTTTAAATTCAACGGTTGGGGCGGCCGTTTTCACTACGATGGCGACCACGAAATCGGCGAAACACTCGCCAAGGCTGCAGGTCTGAAAGTGGAGAAATGTAACTGGGTGCTTGAAGGCGGCTCGATAGATGTCGACGGCACAGGGAATGCAGTCACAACGATGGACTGCCTTTTAAACCCCAACAGGAATCCGTTATTCGACAAGAATGAGATTGAAAACAGATTACACTCGGATTTGGGCATCGAACATTTACTTTGGCTGGATAGCGGACTTAGAAATGATCACACTGACGGACATGTCGACAATTTGGCGCGTTTCGTTGGGATCAATCATCTGGTCATCCCCGAAGCTCAGGATCCCGACGATTTGAACGCTCTTGTTTACGAAGATGCTCGCAGGCGTGCCGATGCGTTTGGCGCACAGGTATCTGTTATCCCGTCGGTTGGTCGGTTTGAACAACATGGTGAGGTTGTACCTGCAAGCTATATGAACTTCTATATTGGCAACAGCGTCGTTGTGGTTCCCACATACGGCACTCGTCATGACGACCATGCCTTGGCAGCACTCGCACTGATTTTTCCCGGGCACAAAATTGAAGGCCTGGCAGCAGATGCCGTGCTTACAGGCGGTGGCAGCTTTCATTGCTCAAGCCAGCAAGTGCCTTTTTGACTGTATTGGCAAAATTGCAAATCGGTTCCATATGACGTGCATATTTGAAGAAGAGAGGCCCCCCAATGAACAAAGCATTTTTTCTGGCACTCGCTGCCGCTTCCCTCACCTCACCTGTCAGCGCTCAGCACCACGGCATGACGAAAGCCGAACACGATAAAATGCATCAGGCCCATCAGGAACGGCTTGCCAACATCCTGGCCGACCCTGCACGAAGCGCAGATGCGAAGCGCGACAGATACCGCAAGCCAGCAGAGACACTTGAGTTCTTTCGCGTGCATCCTGACCATGTCATCGGGGAATACGCGCCGGGCGGAGAGTGGTACACTCGTATTCTCGGTCGCTATGTGAATGAAAAAGGCAAATTTGCAGGTCTTTTCTTTGGAACGGGGAGCTACTTTAACGACAAGCAAAAGGAAGGCATCGCGGCTGGCATTGCGAAATTTCCAGAAGACGTAGCGAAGGTTACTGGACGGCCCGCGGCCGACTTTACGGCCTTTTCCTTGAGCACTGTGCCGGAGGGAACGAAGGGAACTTTTGATCGTATCCTCATCATGCGCATGATGCATAACATGATGAACTGGAATATTGCTGATGCAGAAATCAAGGCGATGCGAGACCTTCTCAAAGCCGATGGGATGATCGGAATCGAACAACACCGCGCCAAGGCCGATTCACCATTCAGCTATTCCAACGGTAGCAAAGGCTATGTTCGTGAGATGGACGTGATCAAGCTCATGGAAGTCAACGGATTTGAACTCGTTGCCCAAAGCGATGCGAATGCCAATCCGAAAGACAGTGCCGACTGGCCAGACGGTGTATGGACTTTGCCGCCAGCCCTGAGGTCAAAGGACGTGGACAAGGCGAAATTTGAAGCGATTGGCGAGTCAGACAGGATGACTTTGCTCTTCAAGAAGCGTCCCTGACCACCATGACTGCACGCCTGCTGACCGTTGCTGCTCTACAACTTCCCCTCTTGGGGAGCGAAGCGGAAAATATCGAGGCAGTCTCGGACCTGGTCAATCAGGCGGCTCAAAACGGCGCGCAAATCATTCAGCCTCCTGAATTGTTTTCCGGGCCGTATTTTTGCAAGTCGCAAGAAGAGGCACATTTTGCCCTTGCGCGGCCGACGCTCGACCATCCCTCGGTATTGGCAATGGCAAAGCTTGCCAAACAACTGGGTGTTGCTATCCCGACGAGCTTTTTTGAACGTGATGGTTCCCATTTTTATAACTCTCTTGCGATGATCAGTTCGGAGGGCGAAATCCTTGGAACCTATCGCAAGAGCCATATTCCCGATGGGCCTGGATATCAGGAGAAATATTATTTCAGGCCCGGCAATAC
>JBATDO010000016.1:0-4113 GCA_049663505.1 Sphingorhabdus sp. | reverse complement strand
GTTAAAGGGTGACGTGTTCTCCAAGGACCAGATTGAAAGCTATATTGAACTCAAGATGGAAGACGTGGCACGCTGGGAAATGACGCCAAGTCCAGTCGAGTTCGACATGTACTACAGCTACTGATCCCACGCATCGGATCAGGAGCTAAGGCCCGGTGGTTGGGGGACCGCCGGGCCTTTTCGTTTGTCCGGTGCCCGTAATTGAATTGGACGCAAGGACCTCGGTGGAATGTTGTCCAACCAGTAGAAGGTTCCTGACAGGGGTAAGCCTGACACGCCCGTGCAATCCTGTTGCAGCGGTCTAACCAATAGCTATGGTTGCTATTCTCATCTCGAAATGTTCAACTGGAGACTGCAGCATGAAATTGGCAAAAATCTGCGCGTTATTGCTTTTATCGACATCGGCTATTCCAGGAGTTCAGGCACAGCTCTCACGGCCTGAAAGCAAGATCATAACGACCGTGGATGCCGAGTATGAACGATCTGTTGCGCTTCTCGAGAAGCTCGTCAACCAGAACAGCGGCACGATGAACTTCAGCGGTGTAAAGGTCGTGGCAGACACGATGCGGGCCGAACTGGAACCGCTCGACTTCAAGGTCGATTGGATCGATATGCAGTCAACAAACCGGGCTGGGCACTTGGTAGCGATCAAAAAGGGCAGGAAGGGTCTAAAAAAGCTTCTGCTGATCGCGCATCTCGACACCGTTTTCGAACTGGATTCACCGTTCCAGAAATTCAGTCGGGCAAAAGGCAACGAAGTCGACGAAGGCACAGGTCCGGGCGCTGGGGATGACAAGGGAGGCATGGTAGTCATCATTGCCGCTCTTCGTGCCATGCACGCAGCGGGCACACTCAAGGACGCCAATATCGAAATCCATATGACCGGCGACGAGGAGGATGCAGGCGATCCGATCGAAGTCGCGCGCGCGCCCCTAATCTCCGCTGGAAAACGCGCAGACGTAGCTCTGGATTTCGAAGGGCTGGTTACCGACAATGGCAGGGACATGGGTACAATTGCCCGCAGATCAGCTAACAACTGGAAGTTGGTCGCAACTGGCAAGACCGGACACAGCTCGCTGATTTTTAGCCCAGAATATGGAGATGGTGCCATTTACGAGTTGGCACGCATCATCCACCGGTTTCGCACCGAGTTGCCTGAACAGAATTTGACTTTTAACGTAGGACTTTTCGCCGCTGGCCAATCAGCCGAACTCGATAAACACGGTATACGAGCCTCGTCGGAAGGAAAAACCAATATCATTCCAGCCATCGCACTAGCGCGTGGTGATTTCCGGACCCTGTCCGAAGAACAGTCCAGCAGGGTTAGGTCCAAGATGCGCACAATCGTGGCAGAGCATGCACCGCTCACCAGCGCAGAACTGACTTTTGAGCCTGGCAGCTATCCAGCCATGGCGCCGACCGAAGGCAACCGCGCACTTCTTGATCAACTTAACGGGATTAACCGTGACCTCGGGCTTGCTGAGATGGATGCGCTTGATCCTCTTAAGCGCGGTGCAGGCGACATCAGCTTCGTAGCGAACGACGTAGATGGGCTAGTTGGGCTCGGGCCGGCGAGCCGTGGTGATCACGCACCTGGCGAAACTGTCGACCTGTCCAGCATCAAGCGCCAAGCCAAGCGTGCAGCCATCCTGATAAGCCGCCTCTCTCGTGAACAATCACGTTGAATAGAGTCATAGATGGCTATTGGTCGTTCAAAGCACCAGAACACGCAATTATACCCTGCGAAAGTTCCAACAGGTTCAGTGAATACCACTGATACGTGTGACATCATCGTCGATGCTTTGGGACAAAAGTCTGCCGCCATGTCCACTCAGGCCTTGTATGCCAGCCGAAACACCTGGGGAAAAGCGATCACACCCATTTGAAATAGATCACATCCCGGCCGCACTCCCGGTTTGGGCAAAGAAAAAGGCGGCTCTTTCGAGACCGCCATTTTCCAATGTCGATTAGTTAACAAAAACGGAGGTTCTACCGACCCTCGCGTGCTGCCTTGCCAAAGACCCGATATTGCTCGTTGCCGACAAAACCGAACTTGGTAATTCCGCTCCGTTTGACTGCTGCGAGCGCCTTGTCGACCGTGTCGTACACCGCAGTCGGAGCAGGCTGGAACTGCAGTTCAGGCTCGGGATTCATTGATTTTGTCTGAACAAGGAACTGCTCCATTTGTTGCAATGTCACTGGCGTGCCATTCCACTGGACTTCGCTGTTCGGCATGATGATTATCTTGTTGATAACCGGGTCAACGGGAACATCTGGCGGAGGAGAATTATCCTGTACCGGCAGATCAATGTTCACCGCGTGCGACACCGGTGGGATGGTAATCATAAGCATGATGAGAAGAACGAGCATGACGTCAATCAGTGGCGTCGTGTTCATTTCCATCATCGGCTGGCCATCGTCTTTGCCGCCACTCATTGCCATGATAAGTACTCCTCAGGAAATATTGTTACTTCGCGACTGCGTTCTCGAACGGTGACGAAATGAAGCCGACGCGAGAAAACCCTGCCATCTGCATGGTGTATATTGCACCACCAATGCACCTGTAGGGCGTGTTGATATCGCCGCGAATATGCGCCTCTGGCAAATCTTCGGGGTCAATCAGACCGGCTGCGGCAGCTTGTTCACCGCCCAGCTTGTCGAACTCAGCTTTCAAATGCTTGGCTGCGCGGTCAACCAGTTCGGTTGAATCAACAGGCGTCACATTCCAGTATATCCGGCATTCGCCATTCGGGTTTGCACCTTCATAGGCAGGGTCGCCAGAGTCACGGCCGGCAGCGTCAGTTGTCGTAACAGACAACAAGACGTTTTCACGTTTTGCCTTGGTGGGTTCGAACTTCACCACCGGAATATCCATCTTCACCGTTTGGATGGCGACTGGAATTGCGATGAGGAAAACGATTAGGAGCACCAGCATAACGTCCACAAGGGGCGTTGTGTTGATGTCAGACATTGGCGTGTCATCGCCGCCGCCTCCTGAACTGACTGCCATTGGCTAATCCTCTCTAACTAAATTAGGGTAAAATCGGAACCGGGTAATACCGGTGGACGGGCCGCCCCTGGGGACGGCCCTACCCAATCTTACTTCTTGACTGCGCCAGCAGGTGCAGCAGCAGGTGCTGCGCTGATTACGGGCTTCAAGCGACCACCGGAAGAAATATAGTCAAGCACGTCGTTCGAGAAAGTTGCAAGGCTACGGGCGATCGACTTGTTGCGTGCTTGCAGCCAGTTATAAGCAAGCACAGCAGGAACGGCCACGAAAAGACCAATTGCGGTCATGATCAGTGCTTCACCAACTGGTCCAGCAATCTTTCCGATATCGGCTTGCCCGGCAATACCGATCTTGATCAGTGCCGAGTAGATACCGATAACCGTTCCAAGAAGACCCACAAATGGTGCCGTTGCACCAACAGTTGCAAGGAATGGCAGGCCGCCAGCGAGCTTGTTGTTGATCGCCTCTTCCGAACGCGCCATCGCACCGTGGAGCCAGTCATGTGCTTCGACCGGATCAGTCAGAAGGCTATGCTGCTTTTGTGCAGCAATGCCGTCATCGACGACCTGACGAAATGCACTGTTCTTGTCGAGCTTGGCGGCACCCTCTTCGAGTGTAGCTGCACGCCAGAATTGTGCGCGCACTTGCTTTGCCTGGTTGAGCACTTTCTGCTGTTCCATCAACTTGGTGAACAAGATGTAAAAGGAGAACACAGACATGATGACCATCACCGAAAAAATCGCGATGGAAATCGGGCCACCTTCCTTAAGCGCAGGAATGAGACCGAATTGGGCAGCCGCCTCGGCATTTGCGGCGCCTGCCGCGGTCAGAAACAAAATCGACATTTAACTTTCCTCTCAGAAAACTTTGGGTTGCTAGCAAAAAGGCCCGGCGCGAAGGCTCCCCCTTGCCGGGCCATAGAAATCACTTCGGAATCTGCCACCGGACACGGTTGGAATAAGAGCCAGTGGTTGGATTACCGCTTCCATCGAGCGCTGGATCAAAGCGTGCGCGACGCTGGACGTTTGAACAAGTCGCCTGGTCAAGATCGGGATGTCCGCTCGACGAGGTAACCTGACAATCTGTCACGCGACCATTGGGAC
>JBATDO010000015.1:0-5224 GCA_049663505.1 Sphingorhabdus sp. | reverse complement strand
GCCCGCCAAGGCGCGAAGGCCGTGATGGTCCTCGACCATTTCACAAGCCAAGCGGACCGCCATCGAAACATGGCGTCAAGCACAAGGCAAAGGGAAACCGACCGCGCTGAGTGATATGGGCTATAGTTTTTCTGGAAAAGCGGAAAAACTTCGCCCATGAAGGCGGCTCCTCAAATTCAAAGCTGGGAACGGGAGCAAATGTCCGAAGAATTCTACCGCATGAAGCGTCTGCCGCCATATGTCATTGCCGAAGTCAATGCGATGCGTGCGGCCGCCCGTGCGGCAGGCGAGGACATAATCGATCTTGGCATGGGAAACCCGGATCTGCCGCCGCCGCAGCACGTGATCGACAAGTTGGTCGAAGTCGCCAAGAAACCCGATGCGCATGGCTATTCGGCTTCAAAGGGCATACCGGGGCTGCGCAAGGCGCAGGCCAATTATTATGCGCGCCGGTTTGGCGTGGATGTAGATCCCGAGACTGAAGTCGTGGTCACGATGGGCTCGAAGGAAGGCCTTGCCAGCCTTGCCACCGCCATCACTGCCCCTGGCGACGTGGTGCTAGCGCCCAACCCCAGCTATCCGATCCATACTTTTGGGTTCATCATCGCGGGTGCAACAATCCGGAGCGTGCCCACGACACCAGATGAGAACTATTTCAAGGCGCTCGACAGGGCGATGGTTTTCACTGTCCCGCGCCCTTCCATCCTCGTGGTTAACTACCCGTCGAACCCCACGGCTGAAACCGTTGATATTGCCTTTTACGAACGACTGGTCGCCTGGGCCAAGGAAAACAAGGTCTGGATATTGTCCGATCTTGCCTATTCCGAGTTGTATTTCGATGGCAATCCCACGCCATCGATCCTCCAGGTCAAGGGCGGAAAGGACGTGGCCGTCGAGTTCACGTCGCTGTCCAAGACCTATTCGATGGCGGGCTGGCGCATCGGTTTTGCCGTCGGAAACCCGCAGCTCATTGCTGCCATGACACGGGTGAAGAGTTACCTTGATTACGGCGCGTTCACGCCCATTCAGGCGGCTGCTTGTGCAGCGCTCAATGGACCACAGGACATCGTCGCGCAAAATCGCCAGCTATATCACAAGCGCCGTGACGTGCTCGTCGAGGCATTTGGCCGGGCCGGTTGGGATATCCCGGCACCCAAGGCGTCGATGTTTGCCTGGGCCCCACTCCCGCCCGCGCTTGCACATCTTGGCAGCCTGGAATTTTCCAAGCAATTGCTGACGCACGCCAAGGTCTCGGTCGCGCCAGGCGTCGGCTACGGTGAGGATGGCGAGGGTTTCGTGCGCATCGCGATGGTCGAGAACGAACATCGCCTGCGGCAGGCGGCGCGAAACATTAAACGCTATCTCCAGTCGATGGGCGTCAACACACCCGGTCAATCCAAGGCTATCTGATAATGGCGCGTAGTGATTTTGCCTTCTATCATAGCATGCGCGTGCGCTGGTCAGAGACGGACGCGCAAGGTGTCGTGTTCAACGCGCGCTATCTCGATTACGCCGATGTCGCGATCACTGAATATTGGCGGGCGGCCAAATTGCGTGAAAAAGCAGGTGACATGCCAATTGAGTTTCATGTCAAGAAGGCAACGGTAACATGGTTTGCACCCATCAAGCCGGACGAATTGATCGATGTCATGGCTCGCACGATCCAGATCGGACGCACGAGCATGCAGCAGACTGTTGAAATTCACGGTGCAAGCGAGGACAATGTCGAGGATCTTCGCGCCGTGGTCGAGTTGGTGAGCGTCCACGTTGATCTCGCGAACCACAGGCCACTTGCCTTGCCCGAATGGATCGGTCCCATGTTCCAGGAGTTTGATTCCCGAGCCCAGGCCGGTGTGCTTGCCACTGTGGCGACCTAAGTATACATCCTTGCCCATGCATTGGTCGAAAAAGCTGTTTTATCCATGCGTCCTATTGAGCGCAATTGCCCTCAATGCCTGTAAACCCGCAGAACCTGAGGCCCAGCGACTGGAAAGTTCGAGGGAGTTTCCCAGCCCCTATCGACCAGTGTCGCAGGCCGGCGACACCCAATATTCTACCGAGGCCGCGCGTGACGAAGCGGGCGAGGCCGAATTCGTAATGGATTGGGCCGGTATCCAGCCAGGGACCACGGTTGCAGATATCGGTGCGGGCGAGGGATATTATACAATAAGGCTTGCCGAAAGGGTGGGCGCCAAAGGCCGGGTTCTTGCCCAAGACATAAACCGAGGTGCGCTTGACCGCCTTGGGGAGCGCGTCAGCCGAGAGCGATTGGATAATGTCGCGATAAAGGAAGGGGCCCTTGATGACCCGAGGCTTCCTGAAAACAGCTTCGACCGGGTTTTCATGATCCACATGTACCACGAGGTAAGTGAGCCTTATGCATTCTTGTGGCGCCTGCGGCCTGCACTTGCCAAGGGTGGGCAGGTGATCGTCGTTGACCGCGATCGGCCAACAGACCAGCATGGCATTTCACCCAGGCTTCTATTTTGCGAGTTTGAAGCCGTAGGCTATCGCCTGACGGGTTTTAGCGAACAGCTCAAGGTTGGTGGCTATATTGCAAGGTTCGAACCCTCCGGGCAACGGCCTCGGCCCAGTTCGATTAAGAATTGCACCGAACGCCAAAAGAAGTGACCCTCGGCCCCCTCGATGGGGGAATGGATTGCCAGTGGATTGGCGCGCGCGATCAAGGCGTTTCTCGACCCTTCGCGTCAAAACCGGCTGCGCAGGCGTGCTTGAATATCGAATTGCGCAAATTTGGCGAGAACTCGCGAAATATCGCATGGCATCTGCCAGTTTAGTGGCCTGCAAAGCCCACGAGGCTTTTCACTTCTATGCCACGACCACGCAACTTGTCGGCTCCGCCGAGGTCCGGCAGGTCGACAATGAATAACGCCTGTGTGACTGAGCCCCCCGCCTGACGGATGAGATCTACCCCGGCCATGGCCGTTCCACCTGTCGCAATCAGGTCGTCTACCAGCAGAATTTTTTGGCCCGGCCTGACTTGACCCAAGTGCATCTCAATGCGGTCAGTGCCATATTCCAATGCATAATCTATCCCGATTTTCGCGCCGGGCAATTTGCCGGGCTTGCGCAACATGAGCTTGCCAAGTCCTAGCGCGTAAGAGAGGCCTGCTGCGACCACGAAGCCGCGGGCCTCGATCCCGGCGATAAGCTCGGTGTCCGGTGTGACCATGGCTGCGAGCCGGTCAATCGTTGCTCGAAATCCAGGGCCGTCCAGCAAAAGCGTCGAGACATCGCGAAACAATATGCCGGGCTTGGGATAGTCCGGGATGGAGCGGATCAGCGCGGCTAGGTCGAGATTGTCGGTCATCACGGCTTTGTGCCCACATCACAGACGGTTTTCAAAGGATTTTGCCCAGTCGCAGACAGATATATCGATAATCAATAAAACTGATTGACAGCACTGCAATCCTGATTTATTGATAAACGATAATCACAATATTGGAGATCGATATGAATAAAATTGCCGACAACCGCATATTGCGGATCACGAGACTGCTTGTCTATCTCATCATGGGCTTTGTGGCCCTTGGCGGAACGATACTCGCGCTCGTAAGCGTGGCGCTGCCATTTTTCTGGACCGAGGTCCTGGCCCAACTTGCCAAGGTGCGCCCGGATATCGATCCCGGATCGCTGTTGCCAGGGTTGCTGGTGGTGTTCGCCATGGGAATTTTGGCACTGGGCCTCTTGTGGACAATGATGCGCAAGCTCCTGACGATCATTGGCAGCGTGGAAGACGGTAATCCGTTCATCATGGCAAATGCGCTCCGGTTGCGTGCGATCGGCTGGATGATGGTTGCGCTCCAGGTCGTGGGGTTCCCACTGGCCATGGCGGCTGGAGAAGTTGCAGACATGTTCGGCGAATCCGACACCGGATTTGATTTTTCATTGAACGGTGTGCTGTCTATTCTGCTGGTATTCATCCTGTCAGGCATCTTTGAACGCGGCGCGCAAATGCGCGAAGAACTCGAAGGGACCGTCTGATGCCCGTGACTGTCAAACTTGACGACCTTCTTTATGCGCGGCGCATGACGCTCACCGAGCTAGCCGAGAGAGTCGATATCACCCTTGCCAACCTGTCCATATTGAAAACAGGCAAAGCAAAAGCCATCCGCTTTTCGACATTGGAATCGATCTGCAAGGTACTCGAATGCCAGCCAGGTGACCTGCTCGGGTTTGAAGAGGAGGAAATCTGATGGAACTTGCACTTAAAATCACGATGCCACCCAGGTTATTGTACGTCATTCTGGTGGTCATTGCCGTGCTGATGATTGGCTGACAAGGTTTCAAATTTCAAGACAACAAGCGGGCGACCCAGGCAAGGGTCGCCCGCTGAATGCCAGGTGAACAGGCATCCCGTTTACTCGGTTCAGCGGGACCAGAGCACCTCACGGCGTCCACGTCGGACCGTTTCGATGCGATGAGCCGTTAGCCTCTTGTCAACATGATAGGAGACTGAACATGACCCAAGCCAGGCAACTAAAGACAGTCGGTAGGGCTGCATTTATCGCGATCATCTTGAGTGGATCGTCATTATCATTCGCACAGGACGGCTCGCCCACAATCCTTGAGCAACCTGTGCCTGAAATAGAACGACCTGTCGCCGTGCCCGAACCGGTCGTGCAGCTAGCAGAGCCGCCATTCGTACCCCCGGCGGTTGTACCGACCTTGCCCGAGCGCACTGTTCCTGTGGCAAAGGCCACAGCAGATCCAAAGGCAGGGCAGGGCGTATCAAGGGCCACTGCTCGTGATAAGCCACCAGCTGCACCTGCCGAGCGCACAGCGCAAAAATCGACAGGCGGGGCGGTCGTATCGCCATCGACCACTACCATGCCTGAAAATGTGAATACCGATACAATTCCAGGACCCGAAGGTGCGACCACCTTGAACCGAGTGATCACTGAAAATCGGGTTGCAGCCCCGGAAAGCCAAGTTTCCACCGCGCAGGCCAATGCGATCGTCCCTGAAGATTGGACGTTGATTGGTGGCCTGGCGGCAGCATTGGGTGCGCTCGGACTAGGGGCCATTCTGGCGCGCCGTCGTCGTCGCCCAGGTCAGTTGTCAACGGATGCACGAGCCCAGGCCCCCGAGACACGCTCGCAATTTGGAGGTGCGACAGGCGCGACCGTTGTTCCGCCTGCATTTCCTCCGGTCCTCGCCGACACCCTTCCAGTCAGCGGGCAAAGGCCGTTCGCGAGCCGTG
>JBATDO010000014.1:0-7807 GCA_049663505.1 Sphingorhabdus sp. | reverse complement strand
CGCACAAACTGGTGTTGCCCAGGTGAACAGCGATCTCGTCGCGCTGCAGCGGGTCAATGACGGATTGCTGCGTTCGCGCGATGGCTCGACAAATGCCGCCACCCTGCTTGACGAACGCGACAGGCTGATCGACCAGATATCCTCCACGATCGGCGTGGTTCCGAGCTTTGGCGCGCACGGCGTTGCCACCTTGCGGGCGTCGGGTCCGGGCGGCGACATGTTGCTTGATGGCCCGCAGGTCGCCACATTGTCGGTTACAACCGCTGCCAACGGCAGCATCGGCTTTGGAATCACCCCAAGTACCAGCGGCAGCCTGGTCCCGGTGACGGGTACGCTTGCTGGCCTTGCTTCTGCTTCCAGTTCGGTGGCTACGAGGCGCAGCGATCTCGACGCACTTGCATCCAGTCTTGCAGGTGACATGAACGCGCGCCACCAGGCCGGGGTTGATGCCAGCGGAAATCCAGGGCTTGCACTGTTCAACATCGGCGCAGGCGCTGCAACGCTCACGGCTGCAGCCCTTGCCCCTGACCAGGTTGCAGCCGGCGACGGCATTTCTGCCAATGGCAACATACTTGCATTTGGTGGCATGCGCGGGGCAACGGGCGCTGAAGCTGGCTGGGCATCGCTTGTCAGTGTGCATGCGCAGGCAACTGCCGCTGCAAGGGCACAGGAGGCCGCATCATCGGTACGGCGCGACGGTGCATTTGCCGCCAGGAGCCAGGTAAGCGAAATCGATCTCGACCGCGAAGCGGCTGAATTGCTGCGCTACCAGCAGGCCTATGAGGCCGCGGCCCGGACAATCCAGGTCGCCAAAGAGACCATGCAGACCATATTCAATATCTTCTAGGACAAGAGACAATGATCAACGCTACCGGTAATCGCATGACCGCCGAAATCCGGCGCCAGTCAGACCTTGCGCGCGCCATCTCGAAAACCCAGACCATGGTCTCGACTGGCAAGCGTCTCCAGATGGCCTCGGACGATCCCGTGGCATCGACCCGGCTCTCCAACCTGCGCCAATCACGTGCCAATGATGCTGCATGGTCTGCAAATATCTCGCTTGCAGTTTCGCTCGCCTCGCAGGCCGACACGACACTGAAAAGTTCCTCCGACCTGATGGTGCGCGCAAAGGAGCTGCTCATTGCAGGGGCAAGCGACAGTGCCTCGCAAAGCGACCGCAACAGCATGGCACTAGAGCTGCGCGACATTGCAGCCGAGCTGGACAATTACCAGGCCACGACTGCAGCCACCGGCCAGCCGCTGTTTTCAAATGGCAACGCCTTGTCGATGCGGATCGAAAAGGACGTGATGATTGTTCCTGTGCCTGGACGCGCAGAGCTTTTCGATGTCGCCGGCGTGAACGTCAGTGACCTTGTGCGAGGAGCCGCCACTGCATTGGAAGCAGGCAACGACGTCCAGATCGGCAACGCGCTTGCAACAGTTGATGCAGGGATTTCCCAGCTGGCCGACGCTTCTGCAAAAGTAGGTCTCAAGGCCGCCAAGATAGACCGTGTCAATGAAAGCCGTCTCGCGCGCGCCATCGACATGGAAGCAGAGCGTTCGTCACTCGAGGACACCGATCTCTCGCAGGCGATCGCCCAGCTTAATGCGCAAACGATCACGCTCGAGGCAGCCCAGGCTGCCTTTGCGCGCATAAATCGCCGCACCTTGTTCGATATTTTATCCTGATCACGCAATAAAACACGGGCGTTGCCGTTCTTCTCGAGGAATGGGGCAATTATTCTGCGCCCTACAAATGAAACGGGGCCTGAGCAGACATGCTTGCAGTAATTGGAATCATTGTCCTTCTTGTCATGGTATTTGGCGGATTTGCCCTTACCGGCGGCAATCTGGGGCCCGTGATGCATGCACTCCCCCACGAGATGCTCATCATCGGCGGCGCCTGTATCGGCGCGCTGATCATCGGGAATTCGGGCAAGGACCTGAAAGCTCTGGGCGGTGGCCTTGCCAAGGTGTTCAAGGGACCGAGATATGTGAAGCAGGATTATCTCGATTGCATTTTTCTCGTGTCCAAGCTGATGAAGATGTTTCGCACTGATGGACCGGTGGCACTTGAGCCGCATATCGAGAGCCCGAGTGAATCAGCGCTGTTCATGGAATATCCCAAGTTGCTGAAGGACCAGACACTGGTTCACCTGATTTGCGATACATTGCGGCTTGTCGTTGTTTCATCGGGCACGCTTGATCCCCATGCGGTCGAAGACGTCATGGACAACAGCATCAAGAACCATCACCATCATGAAGTGAAGCCTGCCGAGGGCTTGCAAGGTCTTGCAGACGCGCTGCCGGCACTTGGAATCGTTGCAGCCGTTCTCGGGGTCGTAAAGACGATGGGATCGATCGACCAGCCGCCAGCGGTCCTTGGCGGCATGATCGGATCAGCACTTGTGGGTACGTTCCTGGGCGTTTTGTTGGCTTATGGCCTGGTTGGCCCCTTTGCCAATCGCGCCAAACAGGTGATCGATGCCGATGCCGCGATCTACCATGTCGTCAAGCAGATCATCATTGCGTCTCTGCATGGCCATCCCCAGCCCCTTGTCATAGAAGCCGCGCGCTCGGGCATCGAGCATTCGAACCAGCCAAGCTTTGCCGAGGTCTTTGACGGGATGCGAGGGCGCTGACGTGGCGATCAAGAACGAGCCTGTCCGTCCGATTATCGTAAAGAAGATTTACGAGGCACCACATGGTGGCCACCATGGTGGTGCCTGGAAGGTTGCCTATGCCGATTTCGTGACCGCGATGATGGCGTTCTTCCTGCTGATGTGGCTGCTTGGCGCCACCACCGAGAAACAGCGCAAGGCGCTGGCTGACTATTTTGCACCCACACTCATACAGACCAAGCAGGAAAGCGCCGGCTCGAATGGCTTTTTTGGCGGGGATTCGATTGTCTCGGTCGACAACTACCCTCACCGCGCTGGCCAGACCGGCACAAGATCCCTGACAATCCCGGTCGATGCAACCGGCGGCCCGAAGGAATCGCAGGCAATCGCGCGCGACCGGTCGAGGTTCGAGGCCATGAAGAAGTCGCTCGCTGAGCGCCTGAAGGAACGCAAGGACATCATTCGCTTTCGCAAGAACATACGCTTTACCGATACACGCGAAGGCTTGCGCATCGACATGGTCGATGAATCCGATTTCACGATGTTCGTGTCAGGAAGCGAACGGCTGACCCCGGATGCCCGGCAAATGCTGCAACAAGTCGCAGGGGTGATCAACGGTCTTCCCAATGCCATCATCATCAGGGGGCACACCGATGCCCTTCCCTATATGAATGGGTCAGTCGACAATAACTGGCAATTGTCCACGTCACGTGCCGAGGCGACGCGCGCGTTCCTGATGCGTGCAGGCGTGAACAAGCAACGCTTTTCGCGGATCGAGGGCGTGGCCGACACCGAGCCCTATATTCCTGAGGATCGCTACGATCCACGCAACCGGAGGATGTCGATCACGCTTGGCTGGACGCAAGGCGAGCGCACGATCGATTGATTTAACAAATTATTGCAACCAATACGGTTTTAATTCAATCAATATATCGTGTTTCATAGCAATGATTACATCTATATTTGACGCTATGGGATCATATTAAATCCATAATGGATGTAATTCAGAATCTTCGACTTCAACTGATAATAAGTTTAACCAGCCGTTAACCATATCGGCCGATTTTCTAGACCTGTACTTCGATCTATATTTGTATTGGCTTGAAAATGACTTTGAATATTGTTGCACGAAATACTGTATATAACAGTCAAATCGATGATCAGATCGTCGGTAACCATGCCGATATCCAGTCACTGCGCAACTTGATTGGAAGAGTAGCCTCTTCTTCTGCTTCGGTCATGATCACGGGTGCTTCGGGTTCGGGCAAGGAAGTCGTCGCCAGGGCCATTCACGACGCAAGCAATCGTTCCAACAAGCCATTTGTCGCGATCAATTGCGGAGCGATCCCGGCAGAGCTGATCGAAAGCGAACTGTTCGGCCATGAGCGCGGCTCTTTTACCGGCGCACAGGCCCGCAGGATTGGTCGCTTCGAGGAAGCCGATGGCGGCACGTTGTTTCTCGACGAGATCGGCGACATGCGCTTCGACATGCAGGTCAAGCTGCTGCGCGTCCTTGAAGAGCGGATGATTTCAAGGGTCGGTGGAAATGGCGCCATTCCCGTCGACGTCAGGATCATCTGTGCAACCCACCAGGATATCGATGCCGCGATTACCGAGAACCGCTTTCGCGAAGACCTGTTCTTCCGCCTGAGCGTGGTCCCTGTCCACGTGCCTGACCTTGCGAGCCGCGCCTGCGACATCCCGCTGCTCGTCGCACATTTCCAGAAGGGCAAGCCCAGCGGGGCGACTGTAAAATTCACCGCGGACGGCATGAAGCGCCTGCAGGCGCATGGCTGGCCCGGCAATGTGCGCGAGCTGCGCAACGTTGTCGAGCGCGGTGGCGTCCTGCACGGCGGACAGATGCTTGGATCAAGCGAGGTCGAGCAACTGCTCAACCTGGCACGCAAGAGGCAGGTGACTGGCCAGGACTTTCACCAGATATGCACGCCCGTTATCCTGCCTGCAGACCTGGTCGAGCCGGCTAGCATTCGCTCGCCCGTGGCTGTGGGACCACAACCGGTCAACCTGAAGGACATGGTTGAAACCGTTGAAATAGAACAGATCAGGCGCGCGCTCGAAGCCGCTGATGGCGTCATTTCAGAAGCAGCGCGCCTGCTTACCTTGAAGCGCACCACGCTGATCGAGAAGATCCGCAAATATGGCTTTGCCAAGAGCTGCTGATCAGGCGGCGATCTGGTTCCAGCTTGTCGCGATCTCGCTCACGCCGCTGCGCAGTTCATCAAGCATTTCGCTGCTGTTCTCCGCAATGACCTTGCGCAACTGCGCCTGCATGGCACGATATACTCCTGAAAGCACCTGCGCGACCTGTGCCCCGCGTTCAAAATCGAGGCTGCCCTCAAGTGCAATCAGGATCGTGCGTGCCCTGCCGCTATGCACTTCGTGCGCCAGGTCCTTGCCGCGCGTGATGGCAACTGCCATCACGTCGAGCGAACGCAGCAACTCCTCGTAGAGAACTGCAACAAGGCCATGCGGACTGGTGGCTTCGAGCCGACTGGTGAGCGCAAGTGACTGATATTGGTTATGGGCCTGGTTCAGCCGATAGAGATTATTCACACCCGGACCCTTAATTTTGTTCGTTGGACCATAATTTTATCTGTTGCTCGAGATAGCTCTGCGTTGCCTTCAGTGCCCCGATTTTCGCGTCCATCGACCCGAACTGCTTTTCGAGCCGCGCACGATAGGCGTCTTCTCGCGTTTCCATTTTTTCCCGGTTGGCCGTGATCACCGCGCCCTGCTTTTCGAGGCGACTGCGCAGCGCTTCAAGTGCGCCGCTTGAGGACGTGGCCTGGGTCTTGATCGACTGCAGTGTCAGCGAGATGCCGGGATCGGTTTCGGCTGTGTGGGTGACATCGCGAAGCGGATTGAACAAGGCTTCGACCGCATCGGGATTGGAGACGAGCAGCGCACTGAGCTTTGCGTCGTTGACACTGACCGTTCCGTCCTTGTTGAAGGATATGCCGATATCGGACAGGCTGTTGATCTCGGTGTCGCTCGTCACAGACTTCGTGACGAGGGAATTGAGTTGCTGGTCGAACAGCCGCATGGCGCTGTCGCCTCCATTTTCGCGGCGCGCCCGGGCGACGTCCCCTTTGAGCGTGTTGAACACCGAGACAAAATCGGCGACCGTCTGCTTCAGCACGTCGGTCGGTCTTGTCGAACCCACCGAGATCGGAACGCCGATCGCTGCCTTTTTGAGCGACAAGGTAACGCCTGCAAGGACGTCATTGATCGTATTGGACGGGCGGTTATAGGCAACCCCGTCGACCTTGAAGGTCGCGTCGAGCGCCGATTGTCCAAGGGTCATGAGGCTTCCGGCACCGCCATAGGTAAAGCGTTCGAGTGCAGGGTCTGCCCCGGCATCGGTGGTCAGTGTAAAGGCCTGGGCTGCGCCTGTCGTTCCCTTGAGCACCAGCCGCGCATTGGCCCCATCTGTAATGATGTTGGCGCGCACTGTGCTTCCAGTGCTGTTGATCGCATCGGCAAGCCCTTGCAGGGTATCATTGGCCGCAGTGATGGCAACGGGAAAGGTCTGCCCGCCTACGCTCAGCGTGAGATTGCCCTGCCCTACCGGGTCGGCTGGGACCACGAAGCCTGAATAGGAGGTCTGTGCCCGTGCCAGCTGGGTGATCTCGATCTCGGCTGCAAGATTTCCCAGCCGAACGCCGGCATTGGCAACGGCACCCAGCGCATTTGTATCGGATATGCTGGGCTGGCTGCGCAGGTCACCGCTCGAGACGACCTCGGCAAGCGAGCTTGCAAAGCTGTCGAGGTCGGACCGGGCCGTTGCAAGCGCGCTGATCTTCGCCTGGTTGGCTGTTGCCATGGCATCGAGCCGCTTGACCTTGGGATCACGCGAGGCCGACGCGAGGTCAGCGACAAGTGCGACCGTGTCAATACCCGAGCCGAAGCCGAGACTGGATGCTATAGATTGAACCATGTCATTATCCTTTCGTTGAATGACGGCAGGACCCTGGCAAGATTAAACCGGTTTCACGTCTGGGCGCGTGCGCTTGCCATTTTCATCATAATGCTTGGCGTCTGGCACGTAGATCTCGGGCTTGGACACGCCTTCGGCCATGGCGCGCTCGATATTGAAGACAAAGGCGAGGATTGTAGCGACCGCGATATAGAGGTCTTCCGCGATCGGCTGGCCTGCACGCGTGGTAAAATAGAGTGCGCGGGTGAGTTGCGGGTAGTTGAGCGTGGGCACAGAGTTCTCCCGCGCGAGTTCCCGGATGGCAAGCGCGACTTCCTCGCGGCCGCGCGCAACCACCAGCGGCACGGCATCGAGGCCTGGTCGGTAGCGCAGCGCAACCGCGAAATGCGTCGGGTTGGTCAGAACGACTGTTGCCTCGGCCATTACCTTTCGTGCAGAACCCGAGAGGATGTCATGCTGGCGCTGGCGCTGGGCCTGCTTCAATTCGGGTGCGCCGTCGGACTGGCGCATTTCTTCCTTTACCTGTTGCTTGGTCATGCGCAGCTTGGCGTTGCGGTTGAAGATCTGGACCGGCACATCGATGCCGGCAATCACGAGCAGGCCGACCGACAGGCACAGGATCGTGACCGACATGCTGCTGCCTGCAACGCGAATAGCCTGGACCACATCGCTCGAACTCAGCCCCATGATCATCATCAGGTCACGCGACAAGAGCCAGTAGCCGAGATATCCAAGCACGCCGGCCTTGGCCAGTGCCTTGACCAGCTCGATCAGCCCATGCGTTCCAAACATGCGCTTCAGACCGGCGCCTGGGTTGATGCGTCCGGGTTTGAACGCCATGGCGCCGCCGCGAAATCCAAGCGACCCTAGTGCTGCAGGGGCTGCGATGGCTGCAACGAGGGTCACGGCAAGCAGGCTGGCAAGCGGCAGGACCACGTGGCCCGCCTGGCGCAAAAAGGCCGAAACCGGATCAAAATCCTGTATTTCTGAAGCTGAAAAGGAAAGTCCTGCCTTCAGCAGCTGTTCGCTTGCACCAACGAACCAGGGACCGGCAATCGCGATCCAGCCAGCACCGGCAAGTAGCATGAGCGCCGTTGCCCATTCGCGCGACTGGAGGATATCGCCTTCACGTGCGGCATCTGCGCGCCTTTTAGGGGTCGGCGCTTCGGTTTTCTGGTCGTTGTCAGGCGTGTCGGTCATTGATCACCTGGTCGCGATGCTCTTGGCC
>JBATDO010000013.1:0-1898 GCA_049663505.1 Sphingorhabdus sp. | reverse complement strand
CACATCCAATGGCGTGGTCTTGGCCAGGGCTGCGAGCTGCTTTTTATAATAGTCACTGTCGTTACGGTACAATGCACCTTCTGCCAGTGCCACTGCCTTGCCACCAAAGCCACCCACCGATTCAAGTCCAGCCAGCCGGCTGGACACGTTACGCATCTGTACGCGCTGGACCTCGTCTGCAGTTGGCCCGGTCTTGATGAAGTCGGCAATGACCTCGTCAAGTCGTTTTGCAACGACTTCCGGGTCTACGCCGGGCTTGACATCAGCCGTCACTTCAATCCCGCCCAGCTGCGCAAAACCCTGATATCCTGCAGAAACTGCTACAGCCAATTTTTCCTGGCGCACGAGGATATTGTCGAGCCGCGAACTTGCAAGTCCGCCAAGCACTGCAGCACCCACATCAAGAGCCACAGAATCAGCCCCGTCAATACCTGGGACGATCCAATTGCGGTAAAGTCTGGTGGTTGCAACGCGGTCCTGCATCACTTCCGATTTTGGAGCCGTCAAAGTCGGTATTTCGATCTTCAGCGCCTTTTGCTTGGGACCTGGCTTGATGCGACCAAAATTCTTCTCGACCAACCTCTTGGCAGTCGCGAGATCGACGTCACCGGCCAAGACGAGCACGGCATTGTTCGGACCATAATGCTGGCGAAACCAGTCCCTGGTCGTTTCCATCGTCGAGGCTTCAAGGTCTGCCATCGATCCAATTGTCGAATGGCCATAAGGGTGTTCATCGGGCACCATTCCCTTGATCTGGGCATATTCGACGAGGCCATAAGGCTGGTTATCACCTTGTCGTTTTTCATTCTGTACGACACCAATCTGGTTCGTCAGATTTTCCTGCGTCACAGCGCCGAGCAAATAACCCATGCGGTCACTTTCCAGGTACAACATACGGTCAAGTGCGCTTGTCGGAACGGTCTGAAAATAATTGGTCCGGTCAAACCAGGTCGTCCCGTTATAGTCGGTTGCCCCCATGTTCTGGAGTGGCTGGAAAAAATCACCCGGCGAATTTTCCGAGCCATTGAACATCAGGTGTTCAAACAGATGCGCAAAACCGGTCTTGCCTTTCGGCTCATGCTTCGAGCCAACATCGTACCAGATCGATACCGCCACCACAGGCGCCTTGCGGTCGGTGTGGACAATGACGCGCAAGCCATTCTTAAGCGTGAACTGCTCATGCGGTATACTGATTTCCTGGACTAGCGCTGAGGCTGGAACAGGCGCTGGATCGGCCGCCAATGCTGGAGATATCAGCATGGATGCCCCAAGCAGGGCAAGGGTAAAATTGCGGATCATGTTAGGAAGCTCCCAAGACTTAGATGTTGCAGCAAAAGATAGCGTCCCGTCCGCCAAACACAATGAGACCGCCCATTGTTTTCGACGAACAGCGACTATGGGCGATAACGGCGCTTGGCATGTTTGAGCGCGTCAGCCCATTCAAAATGCACAGTCTTGTAACCGCCTTTCACAAACAGTTTCATCTGGTCGGTGTAGTGCGGCGATTCCGGACGCGTGGTCGCAGCGCCATAAGGCTGGATGGATTGCGATTCGACCTTCCCAGCCTTGTCCCATCGTACAAGCATGATGAAACTGTCACCGTGACGTACGCGCAGCTTTCCGTCGCTCTGATCGGCGTCCCACATGGTCGTGGCTCGAAGCGCATCGGTACCCCCAAGCATTGACTCGTCTGCCTTGCCGCGGCGCAGTCGCTGAACTTCGGCCAATGGTGGATCAATACGCCCAAACCGCGTCTTGAATTCATCAACGGCTGTTTGCAGGGTCCGGCGGGAATCGGGCATCGGTTCGTTGCGCCAGTTCGGACGAGAACCAAAGCGGATGATGCGTTCAGCAAAGGCGTCGGCTGCCCCTATTCCATCGCTAGACCAGTCCCAGCT
>JBATDO010000012.1:0-3433 GCA_049663505.1 Sphingorhabdus sp. | reverse complement strand
GGGCGATCCCGATCATGTGCCGGCATTCTTGAAGGACTAATCCCGCTTGATTGCCTTGCGTTGCGCAACTGTCGAACGACGCAAGCACAGCGTTACAAGGATTTGGAGAGGAAAAGGGGTCGCTTTGGCGGCCCCTTTTTCGTTTTTATCGATGCAGATTTGGGACGACTGACAAAGCGCTCGAGGCAGTTCGGAAAGATGCCCTTTGCGGTTACGACGCAACTGTCTGAAAATTGATGCGACCGTTTGCATGAATGCACATCTAAGTTCGTATCAATTCGTCCTGTCGGGACCACTGGCCAGTCATCACCAGGGAACCGGCATCGAGCTGTCAAACTCGTATCTTGGCTATGCAGTTCATCGCCTATACAGGGTTTATCCGCCACATTCTTTGGATACTATGCCCGAGGCTGCACCAAAAGTCTTGGCGGCGCGTCCAAGAGTATCTAAGGAACATCCATGAATAGAAAAATCCTTGTTGCTGCGGCCTTGTTGGCCTCGACCAGTTTGCTGTCCGGATGTGCCGCGTTGGGCCTTGGGGGCGGGGGCGCAAAGCCGGGAAGCAACACCCGCTACGTGGCTCGCGACGTGAACACGCTGTATAACGCAGCCAAGGAAAAGATGGACAACAAGCAGTACCAAATCGCTGCTGCATTGTTCGACGAAGTTGAGCGTCAGCATCCTTACTCGCCATGGGCACGTCGCGCCCAGCTGATGAGTGCCTTCAATTATTACATGGCGCAGAAATACAACGAGTCAATCCAGTCGTCGCGCAGGTTCTTGTCAATTCATCCAGGCAACAAGGATGCGCCTTACGCCTATTATCTGATCGCACTAAGTTATTATGAGCAGATCAGCGACGTCACTCGAGACCAAAAGATTTCGGAGCAGGCCTTGTCGGCCTTGGGTGAAGTGCAACGGCGCTATCCGAACTCGCGTTATGCATCCGATGCCACTTTGAAAATGGACCTTGTCCGCGACCATCTCGCGGGCAAGGAGATGGAAATTGGCCGTTTTTACGAGCGACGGGCGCTATGGCTCGCTGCGTCGTTGCGGTTCCGCGAAGTGGTAGACAAATACGATACGACAACGCACGCGCCTGAAGCGCTGTTCCGACTGACTGAATCCTATCTTGCAATGGGCGTACCTGACGAGGCGAAGAAGTCTGCTGCCGTATTGGGGGCCAATTATCCTGGAAGTATTTGGTATCAGCGCGCCTATGACCTGATGCAAAAGCACGCGCCCAGCGCGTGATGCGATGTTAACCGGGCTTTCGATCCGCGATGTAGTGCTGATCGAGGCGCTAGACCTCGAGTTCACCGGCGGACTGGGAGTCCTGACCGGAGAGACCGGGGCGGGAAAATCGATATTGCTCGATGCCCTGGGGCTCGTACTTGGGGCTAGGGCTGATAGTGGGTTAGTGCGAAACGGAGCTGAAAAAGCTCAAGTTATCGCCACTTTTGAAGCTCCGCAGCATATTGTAGAGCTACTCAGCGCGAACGATATACACATTGATTCAGGAGAACCATTGATAGTCCGCCGCTCGCTCAAGGCTGATGGCGGCAGCAAGGCTTTTATCAATGATCAGCCCTGTTCGGCTGCAATGCTTCGGGACATAGGCACTAGTCTGGTTGAAATTCACGGGCAGCATGATGACCGCGGACTTCTGAATCCGCGCGGTCACAAAGCATTGCTGGATGTTTTTGGCCGTTGCAATAGCGCCACTGTAGCGATCGATTTTGCAGCTTGGATTGAAGCCAAAGAACGTCTTCTGGTTGCACGCGAGAGCATCGAAAATGCAGCCCGCGATCGTGAATGGCTGGAGCACGCAGTCGCAGAGCTGCATGCGTTCAATCCGCAGGAAGGTGAAGAGGCCGAACTCGCCGGTGAGCGGTCGGATATGCAAAAGGGCGAACGCATAGCCGAAGATCTTAAAGCTGTTCTTGAAAGCTTTGATGGGCCCAAAAGCGGCATTGCATTGATCCGCTCGGCTGCCCGAAAACTCGACCGACTTGCTGATGCACATCCGATGTTGGCCGATGCTTTGAGTTCGCTCGATCGCGCTGTAATCGAGGCGAGTGAGGCTGAGGACAAGCTTAACGCTGCGGCACGGGCAATCGAGTTTGAACCATCGCGGCTTGATGAGATCGAGCTTCGTCTTTTTGAACTGCGTGCCCTGGCACGAAAACATAATGTGGCTCCAGAAGCGTTGGTATCGCTTCACTGTGAGCTTGCTTCTAGACTGGACGCAGTCCACGCTGGCGGTGCTGGGCTCGCGAAGCTTGAAGCCGAGGTATCCGCGAAGTTTTCAGCATATCAGGCAAGCGCTACGGAATTGTCTGGAATGCGCAAAGTTGCTGCCGCAAAATTGGATGGTGCAGTCAGGGCTGAACTCGCGCCACTGAAGCTTGACGCTGCGCAATTTCAAACAACGGTTACACAACTTCAGGAAGATCGATGGACTGCATCAGGAATGGATCGAGTGGAATTTCTCATTTCAACCAATCCTGGCGCCCCATTTGCCCCGTTAACAAAGATTGCGTCGGGCGGTGAACTCTCGCGGTTCATACTTGCGCTCAAGGTATCGTTGGCAGAAGAGGGCGGTGCTACCACGATTATTTTTGACGAAATTGATCGTGGGGTTGGAGGCGCGGTCGCGGCGGCCATCGGCGAACGGTTGTCCAGGCTCGCGCAGCACACGCAGTTGCTGGCTGTAACGCACAGCCCGCAAGTTGCGGCAAAAGGTCAAAGTCATTATTTTATAGCAAAGTCCAGCCAAGATACTGTCACCAGGACTGATGTCATTTTGCTTGATGCTGCAGCACGACGCCAGGAAATCGCGCGGATGCTGTCCGGCGTTGAAGTAACGGACGAGGCCCGTGCTCAGGCAAAGCGTTTGTTGGAGGTTGCGTGAGACACAACCGACGGGATCATCTGAATGCCCTCATGATGATGGCTGCGATGATCATTACACCGCAACAAATAGAGGCGCTGGAGATTTTGAAAATGGAGGAGGTCATGCCAGGATATGGATTGATAAGCCAAATCATAGCCCAGCCAGGCAAAGGCGAAGAGCTTGCCCAAATACTGAAGGCTGGTTCAGCAACAATGCCGGGAAATTTTGGATATGTTGTTGGGCAGGATAAAGGTAACGCCGATGCGCTCTGGGTGGTGGAAATCTGGCAAGCTCAAGCCGCACATAGTGCTTCATTACAATTGGTCGAGGTGCGAAGTGCGATAAAGGCGGGCCGGCCTCTGATTGCAGGCTTTGGTCCCCGCATCGAGTTTGAGCCATTTGCGATAACGGGTAGCGTCTCCAATTGATGACGAGCGCTCCGACCGAAGCCGTGGTAGCCAACGAACTGATGCGGTTGGAAAAAACCATCGCCCACCACACTCGACGCTATCATGCAGAGGACTCACCCGAGATTTC
>JBATDO010000011.1:0-1950 GCA_049663505.1 Sphingorhabdus sp. | reverse complement strand
GTTGAACCCTATGCGAACTCGCTGGGATTTCTCACGATCGAAATTGACGGGACGCTGGTCAATGCTGACTAACCGCCCGTCAGTGTCGCGAACAACCCGGCTCGCATAGGCAGCTTCGATTTCGGGGGTCAGTAGGGGGAATGCGGCAGTGGTGTTGCTGCTATTATTGCGGAAATACTCCGCTTGCATGCCGAAGTCCTTGATAAAGCGTGGGGACCAGTTGAGCCCTAGCTTGATATCTCGCCGCTTTTCACTGATGAGCGCTGGATTGCCGCCAGATACAATATTGATGAATAGACTTTCTCCACGCGCAAAATCGTATGTTGCGACGTTCGGGGTCACCAGCAATGGGTTGCCCAGCTGACCTATACCAGGGGCGTTCTCGTCGCCGATAACAGAAACCTGAAGCGTCAGCCCCTCAGCGGGAGACCATCTTATTCCGGCACCATATTCCATCAATGAACCGAAATCGGACAATTCGCTGAAGCCCACATTACCATTTAACGCAAGCTCACCGATTTTGGTCCCCAAGCCGGATTCTCTCTCGGTCAGGGGTATTTCCACATTGGCTGAATTGTTGAGGATGTTTCTTCTCAGCTCCGCCAGCCCGATATTGCCTGATCGCCATGACTGTGTATCAAGCATCTGCCGGTTATAGCCGCTACTGAACGTCACTCGCACATCGCCTGCATCAAGTCGCAAAGGGGAGCCGGACAATGTGCTGCGAATGTCGATGTTTTGGGACAGGCTTTCAGACAGGTCTGGAGCAAGAAAATAGAGCGTGCTGCCAAAATCAGCGGCAAATGGGTTGGAAGAGCCATTCAAGACCGAAACTCTGAGAGCATCAAAATCAACATTTCGGGTGGACCTGGTCTCACTGTCGACTCTTTCGTAATTTCCCGTAACGGCCCAGCGCCAGCCGCTCAAAAGGGTATTTAACGATGCACCAAATTGCGTCGTGTGGACTTCGCTCTCGCGCTCAAGTGCGCGTGGCGTATCGAAATAGCGATTCACCAACACGTCTTGGCCAAATGGGGAGAACGGACTAGCCGAAGGGAGCAGGAAACTTGCACCCGGCAGCCCCAATAGCGAGGAGCTGCCGATCAGGCTGTAATTTGCATTCAGCGACAGGTTCGTTTGCGGCGCAAGCGATTTACTCCAGGTAGTGTTGAGTTCGAATCGCTCGGTCTTGGGCACCAAGGTGCGAAATTCGCTCACGCTGCCGTCGTTGAGTGAGCCGGCATTCTGAGCAAAACTGGCAAGCGTTGGATTTGCGCCAGTACCCACTGCTGCCTGCGAGACGGTCTGGCCAACCAATGCACTCAATGCCGGGTCAATTTCGCCGCCGACCCCAAGCCCCGTGATATTGCCCAATCGCGCCAAAGCCGTGCCACTGCTCGAAATTATATTTCGTTCATTTTCAGTGATGCGCGTTGCGGTTTCATATTCAATGTCGATGTTAAACCGTGTAACTTGTCCAATGCGTGTCAGGGTGGCTTCGAATTCCTTGCTGCTCTGGCCACCTTTTTCGGGTCGTGCTAGTTCTGCTTCTGTAGCAAAAGAGGAAAAATTATCCTTCAGGATGAAGTTGATGACCCGCTGGTTTGGCCGAAATCCATATTGCAATGCGACCTCTTCAGGAAACACCTGAACCTGTCGAATGGCCTCGGGCGGCAGATCGCGCAACTCGCGGAATCCTGAAATCCGCTGCCCATTCAGCAATATAACAGGTTGTCCACCTCCTCGTCCACGACCCGACCCGGTTTGGGGAGCAATCGCTGCTACCAGGTCGGTGATCGATGATGCTCCGACCGCTGCAATGTCGGCTTCGTTGAGCTGCTCCACTGGCGGCACTTTCGTATCGACGGCGCCTCTTATGCGCTCGGCTGTCACGACAATATCTGTGGGAAGGGCGAGTTCCTCGACGGCTTCTGTTTGTTCAACCGTGGA
>JBATDO010000010.1:0-3383 GCA_049663505.1 Sphingorhabdus sp. | reverse complement strand
ACCAAGGACTGGCCTATGTTGAAAGGCTGCGAGCAGAAGGCGTACGTGTCGAGCATCTCAACGCGGAAGGCACGATCCACGGCCATATAAACCTGCGTCAGGCAATTCCGTCCGCGCAAGCCGATGTGGAAAATAATATATCTATACTCAAATCGATGCTTGCACAGATGTCGGCCGAGACATGAGTAAAATGTCCGGTCTTCCATATCGACCATGCGCCGGTATCATGCTCTCAAATACAGACGGAAAAATCTTCGTGGGGCAACGCATCGACAATCCCCAGAGCAATGCATGGCAAATGCCACAAGGCGGGATCGACAGTGGTGAGGACCCGCGAGATGCTGCGCTACGAGAGCTTTTCGAAGAAACGGGCATTGGCGCCGAAATGGTCGATGTCATCGCGCAAAGCCGCGAGGAACATTATTATGATCTACCCGATGACTTGCTTGGCAAGATTTGGAACGGTAAATGGCGTGGGCAACGTCAGTGGTGGTTTCTTATGCGTTTCAAAGGCAACGACAACCAAATCGATATTGCAACACCGCATCCGGAGTTTTCGTCTTGGCAGTGGGTGTTGCCGGACCGGCTACCACATCTGATCGTCCCATTTAAGCGGCGGCTTTATGAGAACATCCTTTCAGAGTTCAATGACCTGATTTGATCAGTTGGCTTTTGGAGAGACTAACTCGCCCGCGACCGGATTGATATCAACTGCACTTGCCTGCATTTGTTGCTTGGTAGATGCCTTGGCCAAAACAGTAGAAAGTCGGTCAACGGCCCCGCAATCGCTCCGGCAAAGCGTTTCCAACCGTGCAATATTCTTTTTTGCCTGTTCAAAGGCTCCCTTTGCAATCATTGCATCTGCCTGTTCAGCCAACGCCGAGAGGTTGTTGGGGTCCAACTCCAGTGCTTCTTTGTAGAAACGAATGGCCTTCCCATTCAGACCTTGCGCCCTCACTGCACGTGCCATTGCCAAATAAGCATCGCGATTGCGCGGATCGACGGCGAGCGAAGTTTCAAACCAGTTGATCGCAGCTTCAAGATCTCCCGCCTTTGCCGCGGCCTCGCCTGATTGGACCAAAGCTATCGACTGCGGGTCGATGTCATTGTCAGCCTTCTTGCTGATACTCGCGCTCGACATCACCACAAGCGTCAGTGACAAGGCAATCGCAGCGGGAGAAAAACGCATAATCCAGTTCCAAACATATCTATCGTGAGACGCTATCACAGCTTTTTCACTCTAGCGAAGAAAAATCCATCGCTCCCATCATGGTGGGGAGTAAGCATGGTGCCCACGCCATGCGCACGGCCTGCCGGTAAGCTGATCGACTCGTACTTCCAACCGTGATGTCGGTCTAAAAATTCATCCATTTGCCCCTTGCCTTCATCATCGAGCAATGAGCAAACGGCGTAAACCAAATAGCCGCCAGGCGCGACCATTTCAGCGCCGATATCGAGCAGATTGGCCTGTGCATTCACGACTTGGCCCAGCCGCTGCGGACTCAATCTCCAGCGGGTCTCCGGATTTCGCCTCCATGTTCCGCTGCCTGAACACGGAGCATCGATCAACACCACGTCACATGCACCTGTAAGATGTCCCAGTAGTTCCCGCTCTTTTCCGGGATTGAGGAGCACCGCTTCGATTTCCAAAGCCCCCGCCCGATTTGCGCGAGGACGCAATTGGTCAAGGCGTGCCCGATTGGTATCACTGGCGATGAGACGGCCTTTGCCAGCCATTCGTGCAGCCAAACCTAGCGTTTTTCCTCCCGCACCTGCACATAAATCGAGCACCGTCATTCCTGCTCCTACGCTGCATGCGTCAACGATCAACTGGCTGCCTATATCCTGTATCTCAACGCGCCCTTCCAGTATTGCCGGATGGTTATCGATTGGCTGACCTGTTGGCAGCCGCAGAGCATGGGAAGATGAAGACAATACCCCAGCCAGCGGCAGTTCAACCAATATGTCTTCTCGAGCCGCCTTTAGCGCGTTGACGCGCAGGTCAAGCGGCGCGCGATCAAGCAAGGCCTTTCGTTCGCTTTCATCGATAAGGTCAGCAAAATGCGGCAAGATCCACTGCGGAATCAATCCTCCGCTTGCGCGAAGTTCATTAGGAGCAATTGAAGCCGGGCCATATTCGCTGCCATCGAACAGGATGGCGATTTCCGGGTCGCCGTCGGCCATGGCGACAAAAGCTGATCGAGCGGTCTTTGGACACTCCCCAAACTGACGGATAGCAGACCATGTCAACTCTCGAACAGCCCGTCGATCTTTCGAACCTGCATAACGCCGTTCGCTAAAGAACCGTTTAGCCAATTGATCAGCCGAGGGACCTCCGTCGCGTGCAGCAGTGATCACTGCATCAAGCAGTTCAATTGCCGATTGCAGTCGGGCCGGAGGCCTCATTGGTCACCGCGTTGGGTAATTGGGGGCCTCGCGTGTGATCGTGACATCATGGACGTGACTTTCGCGAAGTCCTGCATTTGTGATCCGAATAAATCGCGCGCGTGCCTGCAGGTCTTCGATCGTTCTCGATCCCGTATACCCCATTGCAGCCTTAACGCCACCGACCAGTTGATGAATGACGTCCCGCGCAGGGCCCTTGTAGGGCACCTGCCCTTCGATCCCTTCAGGCACCAATTTAAGCTGGTCCTTGATATCTTGCTGAAAATAGCGATCCGCAGACCCTCGCGCCATGGCCCCGACCGACCCCATTCCGCGATAGGATTTATAAGTCCTACCCTGGTACAAAAACGTGTCTCCGGGCGCTTCCTCAGTTCCAGCAAGCAATGATCCGACCATCACACACGATGCGCCTGCGGCGAGTGCCTTGGCAATATCGCCCGAAGTCCGCAAGCCACCGTCAGCGATAATCGGAACGCCTGACTTGGCGGCTTCCTTTGCAGATTCCATGACAGCAGTGAGCTGTGGCACGCCCACGCCTGCGACAACCCGGGTAGTACATATCGAACCAGGACCGATCCCGACCTTTACGCCGTCTGCCCCGGCATCAATGAGTGCACGTGTCGCCTCTGCGGTTGCCACATTACCAGCGATGACTTGAACCTCGGGTGCCATTTTCTTTATCTCGGCCACTGCTGCTGCAACCATTCTACTGTGCCCGTGCGCCGTATCGACTACAATCAGGTCACATTCCGCATCAATCAGGGCCTTGGTGTAAGCCATGCCCTTTTCACCAACTGTGGTTGCTGCGGCCACGCGCAACCGG
This sequence comes from Sphingorhabdus sp., assembly GCA_049663505.1. Taxonomy (GTDB): domain Bacteria; phylum Pseudomonadota; class Alphaproteobacteria; order Sphingomonadales; family Sphingomonadaceae; genus Sphingorhabdus_B. Next base: position 154 of record JBATDO010000010.1, on the reverse strand, counting down.
CCCGATCCATCCTTGGTCGCCTCGGGGTAGTTGACTGCTTTTTCGATGTCCTTGACGGTAATCAGGCCTATGCAGCGGTAATCGACATCAACTACCAACAACTTCTCGATCCGGCGCTGGTGCAGCAATCGCCGCGCGTCTTCCTGGCCAACGC
>JBATDO010000009.1:0-3380 GCA_049663505.1 Sphingorhabdus sp. | reverse complement strand
ACATGACAGTCTGGAGCCACATGCCCAGGTCTGCCCATTGGGGCGGGCCCATGAACCGCGGCATGTGCACGAACAGGCCGACGGGCGCGTCGAAGAACGTGAAGTTGCGGGCCAGTTGCGTCAATCGTCCGATCTTGTCTTCTCGTGCTATTCCCAGCGCTGCATATAATGCCTCACCATTTGCACCGCGCCGGATGCGCCAGGGATCGGGCAAATTTTCTGGATAAATCCGGTACTCGGGATCCTCGCTGTGCGGCGGGCCAGCCAACACCGCCTGCATTTCCTGTTTCAGCCTCGACAGTGTCCCGCCCGATAAAATGGTGGCATGCCAAGGTTGCAGATTTCCGCCCGACGGGGCGGCCTGAGCCTTTTCAAGTATGACGCGCAATAGGTCCATATCGACCGGCGTGTCGGCAAAGCTCCTTATCGACCGCCTGGCGGCAATTGCCCTTGATATGTCCATCTTGATCATCCTTTCAAAAGTCGTGGGCCTGCACTAATTGCCTATCAGGCTTGGCGGTGTGTCAACGCTGCAGCATTGCGGTTCTCGTAAAACGTCGCGCCAGCCCCTGCCATCGCGCGCACTGCATCCGGCACGGCATAGAGCGAACCAAAGTCAGACTGCAATCTGTCGCATTCGCTCACAAAGCGATCCAGTCCGAGGGTATCCATCGCAGCAAATGGCCCGCCGAGATAAGCGGGAAAACCAACCCCAAGCGTCGCGCCGAGGTCACCGTCGATCACGCTGTGCAGAACGCCGTCGGCATAACATCGCGCTCCTTCGGCGAGTTGTGCATATAGAAGGCGCGCCTTGACCTCCTGAATGTCTGGTTGCACCGCCAATCTTGGGACAAGTGCAGACAAACCGGACCACAAGCGCTTTTCACCTGTTGCCTCCCAGTCAAAAAATCCCTCGCCATTCTTTCGCCCAAAGCGGCCTTCTTCATATAATTTTGCTATTATTCCCAGGTCAGGTGCGACGCCTCGTTCGTGCGCCTGGGCTATGCCTGCATGATAGGAGACGTCAATTCCTATGGAATCCGAGATTGCCAGCGCACCCATCGGCATGCCGATCATCCGCGCACCATTTTCGACCAGCGCAGGATTGACCCCTTCTTCCAGCATCGCAAGGCTTGCACTGACAAATGCGCCGATGAAGCGGGTTGTGAAAAAGCCGGGGCCATCGTTTACGGTGATCGGTGTTTTCCTGAGCGCTTTCACAAAGTCGAGCGCGTGGGCCCAAGCGGTATCGTCGGTTTCTTGTCCCTTGATGACTTCCACCAGCGGCATGCGCTCTGCAGGCGAGAAGAAGTGGAGGCCGATAAACCGGCCAGGCCGGTCAGAATATTCAGCCAGGCTGGTTATTGGCAAGCCCGATGTGTTCGTCGCCAAGAGTGTATCACGGGGCAGGGCTTTGCATATCTGGCTGATTACATCCTTTTTCACTTCCCGGTTTTCGAACACCGATTCAATAACGAGTTGGACGTCGCCGAGGTTCTGGTAACTCGCCGACGGGTGGATGCGGGCAAGCAATGCATCAACCTTGGCCTGTGAGGTGCGCCCTTGTTCGAGCTCGCGCTCGAGACGCCGTGCGACATAGGATTTGCCCTTTTCAGCCAGTTCAAGGTCACGGTCGATCAACTCGATCTCTATGCCTGCTTTTGCTGCTGCAAACGCGATCCCTGCACCCATCGTGCCGGCGCCCACGATCGCGATCCGCGTAAATGCCAGTTTTTCGACATCGGCAGGTCGATCAATCAACGCTTCGGCCTTGCCCTTGTTGACAAACATGGTCCGAATAAGATTGCCAGCGACTGGATCCAGCATGAGCTGGGTAAGATATTTCGCCTCGACGCCAAGCGCCTTGTCCATCGGCAATTGCAGGCCTTCATAAAGGGCCGACAGCAGCTTTTCTGGTGCTGGATAATTGCCAAATCCGTTTGCCCGGGTCATCGCAACGGCGCCCATGAAGGTGTTGCGGAAATTGGCATCGAGCGTTCCCGCGCCACCTGGTACAGTAAAGCCCTTCTTGTCCCAAGGCTGGACCGGGTCACCAACTTGCCGCAGCCAGGCCTTGGCTGTCTCGATCAACATGTCAGCCGGCACGACAGCGTGCACCATGCCCAGCTTGAGGGCTTCTGAAGGTCCGACATTCCTGCCTTCCATCATCAGGGGCAATGAAGCCTGCAGCCCGATAAGTCTCGGTAATCTTTGGCTTCCGCCTCCGCCAGGGATCAATCCAACCATCGCTTCGGGCAGGCCAAGCAGGATCTGCGGATTGTCGGCGACCACACGGTAATGGCTTGCAAGGGCAATTTCGAGACCTCCGCCGAGCGCGAGACCGTTGATGGCACAGGCGACTGGTTTTCCGGCTGTCTCCATCCAGCGCAACAAGCGCGACAGATAGGAAAACAGGAAAACAAGTTCGGCCGGGCTCTTGTCTGCAAGATCATAGCCGTTGCCGATTTGCTTGAGATCGCCTCCGGCCACGAAGCTGTCCTTGCCTGATGTCAGGACTATGGCTGTCACGAGATCGTCGGCCATTGCAGCTCGCAGAGCTGCCTCCAGGGGTTCGGTGAGAGCTGGACCAAGCGTGTTCATCCTTTCGCCTGGCAAGTTCATGCTGAGCACGCGTATTCCATCAGCATCGGTGGTTATCGTTATTGCTTCGTTCATCATGTGCACTCCGTTAGCTGACGCGTTCCAGGACCATGGCGATACCCATCCCGCCGGCAGCGCATAATGTGACGAGCCCGAGTCCCAGTCCTTGCCTTTCCATTTCGTCGATCAGGGTTCCAGCGATCATGGCCCCGGAAGCACCCAAGGGATGTCCCATGGCAAGGGCCCCACCGTTGACGTTGATACGCTCGTGCGGAATGGCCATCGTATCCATGAGGCGCAACGCGACCGCGGCAAAGGCTTCGTTGAGCTCCCACAGTTCAATGTCTGACGGTCTGAGACCGGCCACCGAAAGTGCTCGCTGGCAAGCAGGCGTTGGACCATCAAGCATCAGGATCGGCTCGGAGCCGACGCTGACAAAAGAGCGAATGCGCGCGCGCGGTTTCAGGCCGTGCCGATCGCCTGCATCGCCCGAGCCCACCAGCATGAGTCCTGCACCGTCAACAATGCCCGATGACGTTGCCGAGGTGTGCAAGTGTTCGATACGGTCAAGCTCAGGATAACGCTGAATGGCCAGCGCGTCGGAACCCCAGTTCTTGCCCAGTTCTGCAAAAGCCGGTTTCAAATCGTTCAGCGCTGCAAGCGTGACATCTGGGCGAATGTGCTCGTCACGATCGAGCATCACAGAACCCATGACATCGAGCACGGGCACCACTGATCGCGCGAACCGGCCATTGGACCAAGCCTGGGCTGCGCGTGTC
>JBATDO010000008.1:0-2320 GCA_049663505.1 Sphingorhabdus sp. | reverse complement strand
GATCTTAGCTTGCAAGGGCGCACGATCGGGCAAATGCGCCAGGCAGGAATTCAGTTCGGTGAGATCGGCGAACTCTCGCGACATCGTGGAATTACCCTGAAGATTCGCTTTCTCGATCACGACCATTCTGACAGCGATCCCGGTTCCGCTTCGTGAGAATGCGCCCGACAGCCGGACGTTGATCAGCAGCGAGGCCTGTTCCTGGTCTTCGACAAAGGCCACGGCATCAAAGCCGTCCGGGAGAATGGCGAGGAGGCGACCTCCCACAGCGCAAATACGCAGCGCACTGCGCAAGTGACGCGTCGCCGTGCGGCCATCCACGCCCCGCTCGCTGCTTCGGGCGAAGGGAGGGTTCATCAGGATAACGCTGGGGCTTGGACCATTGGTGAGTTCGGCGATCAGCTCGCCATCATGTCCGAATAGACGGGCACGAGGGAAGAGATGCGCGAGCGCATCGCGGCGCACGCGATCAATCTCGTTCAGCGTCAACGAGCAATCTCGGACGTCACCCCAAAGAGCAAGCGCGCCATTCCCGGCTGACGGTTCGAGAATGTGATCGCGCGTGCCAAGGGACGCGGCCTTGGCCATCAGCCATCCAAGGATCGGCGGCGTCGAGAATTGCTGCAGCTCGACCTGGCTCTCGCTGCGCACGTGGCGGGGCGGCAAGGCTGCATCGAGCCAATCGAACCGTGCTGCAGCCTCGTGGAAACCTGTATCGAGGTCGACGCGTGAGAACTCGCGAAGCCAGAGCAAGGCCCCAATCTCGACCGCGTTGTTGTAGTCGTCGACGGTCCAGGCATTGCCCCAGTCCTGCACGCCGGTTTGAGCGGCGAATAACCCGGCAACGTTAGATCGCGTAAGGTGGCATCCATCCGCAAGTCGCCGGGAAATTTGTTCACCGATTGCGAAAGCGAGCGGAATTTTGGTCGATATCTCGCGGTCTGGGAAAAAGTCTGACTGAAACATGGCTTGTCGTCCTCCTGATTGAGGCATCGGGACATGCGCCCTCTGCCGGGTCAGGAATTCGAGAAGCTCTCTCTCCTCTTATCGACACGCCTTGTGGCGCAGCCATGACTGGAGTTCGTCGTTCCAGTCTGTCCCGCGCGAATTGGGCTGTCGGACTTGGATGTGCCGCCCTTCACGGAGATAAGAATCGCGCCCACGTTCAGCTGCAAGGTCGCCGCCAGAATCGTGATCGACGAAGAGATGAAGGTCGCTCACGCTCTCCGGACTGGCAACCAGCCCGAAGCGTTCATTGCCCAGCGTTGCCCACGTCGGGATGCCGGTGAGCGCATAGGCCGACATCGCGCTCTCAATGCCTTCGGCGAGACCGAGCCTTCCCTCGGCGGGTGCGAACAGACGTACTGCCGCCTCGCCGAGTGACCCCAGTGCGCGTTTCGGCTTGGCAAACGAAGCCTGGGTATGGCCGGAATGCGACAGGAAAGTCCGGTGAATGGCAATCGGTCCCTCGTCGAGGCTGACCGCAGCGATCATCGCTGGCAGGAAGCGGGCGCGCCCCTTCGGACCAAGCGGTGTGCGCGGGTGAAACCTCAGTGCATGGGACGTTGCGAGGATGCCGCGCTCTTCGAGATATGCCTTGGCAGGACTTCGCTGCAGCGGCCGGGCATCGCGCCAGATACGGAGCGCTGCAGCTGATGGCTTGTTGGAATAGCTCGGCTGGATCGGAAATTCGTCGGATGAGCCGGAAAACAGCGCTGAGGTCTCGATCCCTTCGCGAGCGAGGGCAGCAAGCACGCTGGCCTGATCACAGCCTGCGAAACAATGCAGGAGGATAGCCTTTCGGCCAAGCGTGACACCGAGCGAAGGCGTGCGGTCATCGTGCGCTGGACACCGGGCCATGCCCTTGGTGCCAGACCACTTCCCGCCGCGGCTCTCGCAGAGCTTGCGAGCGGTTTCCTCAAGCGAAGGACGGGATAGGGTTGAGTTCGAAACGGACATACTGGCTCCATCGCCGCACAATTGCCCCTGCAGACTGCCCCCTTTCCTCTTGCCGGACGCGTTTGGCGCTTTCCTACACCCCAATGTTCTATTTATGTTCTATTGCGCATTCAGGCAAGCTAGGAGAGAGCGCGATGAGACGAGAATGGGTAACTGCTGTGTGTTGCGGGCTTGCGATTGCGATCCCCACCATCGCTCAGGCGCAGGAGTTCCAGGTCTTTGATCACCGGCTGAGCAAAGTCGAAAAGCGGGCGGACAAAGAAGTCACGTATGCCCCTTCATTGGCGGTCATTGGGACCGAAAAAGAGATATCATCCCCCGCTCGTCGAAGTTTCAAAGAGACGCTCTACGAACCCCTCAT
>JBATDO010000007.1:0-7305 GCA_049663505.1 Sphingorhabdus sp. | reverse complement strand
TCCCAGTGCCCCGTCAGCTGTCAAACTCGGACTGCCTGGTGGCCAATTCGGCATGCCAGTTGCGTTAGAAGAAAAAGAAATACTTAGCCTGATTGGACATTTTGGTCAGGCGGCGAAATCTTGCCAGGACAATGGGTTTACAGGCGTTCAGATTCACGCGGCCCATGGTTATCTGATATCCCAGTTTCTCAGCCCGAGATCAAACCAGCGTCTCGACCGTTGGGGTGGCAGCCTCGAAAATCGAGCTCGATTCCTGTTATTCACGGTAAACACTGTACGCCAGCTGGTTGGCCCTGATTTCCCAATTTCCGTAAAACTGAACAGCGCTGACTTCCAGCGCGGCGGGTTCGCATTTGAAGACAGCTTGAGAGTTGCACGCTGGCTTGAAGAGAGTGGAGTCGATCTTATTGAAGTCTCGGGTGGAACCTATGAGCAGCCTAAGCTGCTAGGCTTGGAAGGATTGGAGGAACCAGAGCCCCAAGCTGTTGCAGAATCCACACTCGCTCGCGAAGCCTATTTCGTTGATTTTTCCAAGGCGATGAAGGATGTCCTCACCATTCCGCTGATGGTTACAGGAGGTTTTCGTAGCAAATCGGCAATGGAACAAGCGCTCAGGGCTGGTGCTGCAGATGTGATAGGGCTCGGGCGGCCGCTGTGCAGCATGCCCGAAGCCCCTAAACGGCTACTGGGTGGAATGGCGATGCTTCCCAAGATGGAAAACCAGTTGGCGCTTTTGCCAGATTGGCTTTCACCGTTGCGAAACTTCAAGATGATCCGCGGTGCTGAGGGCTTTGGCGTGCAATCTTGGTATTATAGTCAACTATTTTCGCTCGGTCGCACAGGTCGAACGAGTCCAGACATCACGGTTTTTGCCGCGATGCAGGAAGTGGCAAAATATCAGAAAAACTGGTTGAGACGGCGTAACGCTCAGTAGCGAACCATCAATCCCCTTCGCCTGGCTCTGCAGAGAAATACTTTTCAAACTTACCTTCTTCGCCCTTATGCTCGTCAGCGTCTGACGGTGGCTCACGGCTAGACGTAATATTTGGCCATTCTGCGCTATAGCTCGCATTGAGTTCAAGCCATTGTTCAAGGCCGCTTTCGGTGTCCGGCAATATAGCCTCTGCGGGACATTCTGGCTCGCACACACCGCAATCGATGCATTCGCTGGGATTGATGACAAGCATATTGTCGCCCTCATAGAAGCAATCCACCGGACAAACTTCAACACAGTCCATATATTTGCACTTAATACAGGCTTCGGTAACGACATATGTCATGTGCGAGGCTCTCCTATTTCTATGGCCGAAACGCGGCCTTTACCGTTCCCCTGCCTATTGTCAGTAAGGCAATTAAGTCAACGGGGTATTGAGAGCCAACGCCATTATTTTTAATTCAGCAGTTGATAGCAAGCCTTTGCTTCATTTGGCGGGCCGCGCCGCAATGGCAAGATATCGATTTGAATTGCCAGGACCATGTCGCCTTTAGGAAGGGTGACGACATCGCCTACCTGTACTGGAGCACTGGCCTTTTCTACCCTTCGGCCATTGACACGAATGTGGCCTGCCTCTGCCCAGAATTGAGCAAGTGTGCGACTTTTCGCAAACCGAAGAAAATATAACAGCTTGTCAATCCGTATACCGGCTCCGATCATCATTCTCTAAAGCTTCAAGCCCTTCAATGCAGCGAGTTGAAGTGCAAGCGCTGATGGTGGTGCTGGAGGATTGTGAGATTGTTTCGGCCGCTCAACTTGGGGCTTCCCCTTTTCCCGGCCTATCCGGCCTGCACCGTCAGGCTTTGCGCGACGTTCAATTTTCTCGGGGTGGCGCGCCTTCGGCAATCCAATCCAGCGCCAATATGTCAAAACGACGGGTTGCTCGAAGTTGATGGCTGGCAAAGGTGCTTTCGGTTCAGGCTGCTCCTGCACACTGGCTTCAATCTCCGTGGTGGCTTCAGTGACTCCACTGACGGGCAAGGCGGCTTCAACGTTTTCCGCGGTCAACCTTTCGGCTTGTGACCCTGCTTCGCTATCGGGCGCCACTTCTACTGGAGCATCTGCGGGCCTGAACCCAGCATCGCGCATAAGGGCCGAGAGCCCATTTTCGCTAATCCCAAGAGAAGTCGCGAATGCCATGTCCATGCCGAAAAGGTTGGCTTGTCCACGCGCTTCGTGGGCTTTTTTGATGACACGCTCGGCCAGATCGATGCGTACATATTCACTTCCAATTTTTCGATAACCCGCATTGCGGGCATCTGCTGGATGAGCGAATTTCCATTCTTTCAAATGCACGGCACTGTCCGGAGGAAGATTTGGCATAGGCCTGTTGTCTCGCGCGGCAAATAATGCTCCGCGCCATTTCGCGGCGGCAGGCTTCAATGCAGCATGATGATAAACGTCAAGCGCGCCAAATACGATCCCACCTTTTCGGGCAGCGCCACGTGCTTCTTTCGGCAAGGCGGCTAAAGCATCTGCCAAATATTGGCGACCTGCTATTCCACCTGCATCAGCGAGCTGCACTGCCAGAGCGCGCACGTTTCCATCAACGTCCGCTTCCTGCGCCAGTGCCTGGAGGCCTACTATGCCACCCATAGCCTTCTCCAGCTGCGTATCGATCCAATTCTGTGCACGACCGGTTATTTCGCGTAGCGCGTCACTTTCAAGTCCCGCGACTGCTTTTGCAGGGGCAAATACGGGCTGCATGAGCGTCCGACCTTTTGTAAGGGCGCCAAGCAACTCACCCCGCCAGTAAATGGCGGGTTTGCCCTCTGCATTCGGACCGAGCGCGAATTCGCTATCGTCTGCCATGTTCACTTCCCTCGCCTTTTTTTTCAAATGTGCAGCAAGATGTCTTTCCGCTGCAGCAAGCATCAGTTTACGGTCACCCGCTTTTGCGCTTGGGTCAACCCGAAAGGAAAATCCATTCAGTTGACCAATGTCTTCCCCTTCGACCAAAACGCGTTTGTTCTCACCGATTTCAACCGCAAAGAGACCGATGTCACTTGCACCTTTTCTCAGAAGCATCGACGTCCTCTTGTCAACAAAGCGCTGCTTCAAAGCATCGTGCAGAGCATCCGATAACTTCTCCTCGAGCGCACCTGCCCGTTCAGCCATTACATGCGGCTCTGCCACCCAGTTGGACCTCTGAGCGATGTAGGTCCAAGTCCTAACTGCTGCAATCCTCTGGGATAGAGTGGCAATATCACCCTGAATATTGTCGAGCCTTGCCAGTTCACCAGCGACATATGGGAACGGTAAGAATCCCGCACCCTGGGCCAGGCTTGGCCACAGCGACCCGATAAAGCGCGCGTGATGTTCTTCCCCCATCTGCCTGAAATCAGGTAAGCTTGCAGCTTCCCATAATCGAGCGACCCCGGCTGGCCCACGGACGAGATCAATAACATCGGGAGTTGCAGCCAAGCGCTGCAACACAGCCAAATCAATTGCCTTTGGAGCCGCAACAAGGCCCTTTTGGTGAGGCCGCTGTTCGAGATCTGCGATCAAAGTGGCGATATCGTCGAAACGCGGCTTCGCATTGCGCCAATATAGCCAGTCGAGACGAGCAAAATCATGATTTTCGATTGCGTCGATTTCCTCCGCTAGAAATTCATAACCTTCACCGGCCAACGTCCCAAATTCTCCATCGCGCTGGTGGCGTCCGGCCCGGCCAGCTATTTGTGCCATTTCAGCAATTGTGAGCCTGCGGCGTCTTGCTCCGTCGAATTTCGCAAGTCCGGCAAATGCCACATGTATGACATCGAGATTGAGCCCCATGCCAATAGCATCAGTCGCCACCAAATAGTCGACCTCACCACTTTGAAACATCGCAACTTGAGCGTTGCGCGTGCGTGGCGACAGCGCGCCCATTACTACCGCCGCACCGCCGCGCAATCGGCGCAAGGTCTCAGCAACAGCATATACTTGTTCGATTGAGAATGCGACGATTGCCGCCCGTTTTGGAAGTCTGGAGAGCTTTTTGGAACCGCCATAGCTCAGGGTCGAGAAACGTGGTCGCGATATGATTTCGGCATCTGGCAGAAGCGTTCGTATCAAATTCCGAAGGCTTTCTGATCCCAGGATCATGGTTTCCTCTCGTCCTCGCGCATGCAATATGCGATCCGTAAAGACGTGCCCCCTTTCCGGGTCTGCTCCCAGCTGCGCCTCGTCAATTGCCACAAAGGCGAAATCTTTCTCGACGGGCATCGATTCCACCGTGCAGCAATACCAGCGTGCATTTGGTGGTTCGATCCGCTCTTCCCCCGTAATCAGGGCCACTTGGGCGACACCCTTGATAGCCACTACCCGGTCATAAATTTCCCGCGCGAGCAGACGTAGCGGAAAACCCATCATTCCGCTTGAATGGGCGCACATCCGCTCAACCGCGAGATGCGTCTTGCCGGTATTGGTGGGACCCAAAATGGCCGTCAGAAGGGCGCGTTGATGTTGCAAATTCAAATGTGTCAGTCGGTAGTGACGCTAGCTGCCAAATCCTTCAGCGTGATGCTGGTATCAGCAAGTGCGTCAGTTGATAGCGTCAGTGCTGCGATCACGAGCGCTCTGCCTTGCACGAAGTCTTTCGTTGAGTTCACACAATCGAGGGCAATTACCTTGCCTTGTTTCAAATAGATCACAGAAAAACTCCGCGTCGCCATATCACCACGAACCACCGTTGCATCATAGTCAACAGATAGGCCGACTGTTTGCAATCGCAGGTCATATTGGTTGGACCAGAACCAGGGGACGGCATGGTAAGCCGTCAAACTGCCCGTAATGGTCTTTGCCACTGCGTTTGCCATGTCATTGGCATTTTGTACCGATTCGACCCGCATTACCGCGCCTCCAGCGAAGGCATTGGCATGCGCCGCGCAGTCGCCAATGGCAAAGATATCTGGCAAGGAAGTGCGGCAATATTCGTCAACATCGACGCCGCCGCCACCCGACGCCCCTGCATGCAGCAAAGGAGCGACTGCCGGAATTATTCCAATCCCGACAATCACCAACTGGGCACGAATCACTGTGTCATCCGCAAGCCGAACCCCGCTAACATGATCAACACCCGTTATCGCTGTCACTTCAACGCCCAATCTGACGTCGACGCCATGCTTACGATGCTCGGCCTCATAGAAGCGAGAAAGCGGCTCTCCGGCAACTCTCGCCAAAACCCGGTCTAGGGATTCTAAAAGGGTTACTTTCTTGCCCATCTTGCTGAGCACCGCTGCGGACTCGAGACCGATGTAGCCACCACCGATAATTACGACTTCCGCTACATCATCCAAACCATCGAGCATCCCGTCGACATCTGCCCGCGTGCGGACGACGTGCACGCCTGTCAGTGTGGAACCTTCGCACTGCAGCCAACGTGGGCTACCTCCGGTTGCCCAAATCATTCGCCCGTAGCCAATCACCTTGCCTTCAGCGGTAGTGACACTGTGCGCTGCGGGGTCGACCGACTCCACTCGTTCGCCGAGGAACATTTCGATATCCCGTTCAGTCCAGAAAGCCGGTGGACGGATCATGATACGTTCAAATGTCTTTTCGCCAGAAAAATAGTCTTTTGACAGGGGCGGACGTTCATATGGATATTCCGGCTCTGCGTTGATAATCGCAATGCTGCCTTCGAAATGGGCTTGCCGCAGCGAGATTGCTGCCTGCGCGCCACCATGCCCACCGCCAACAATCAGCACATCAAAATGCAGCATATCATGATCCTTTCATCCAAAGAGCGTGAGCGCTGCGGTAGGCAAATCAGATCCTGCTGACTAGCCCCTATGCTTGCGAATGTATCAAATAGATGGCAGGACGTGCCGATGACACACATGCCAAAATTGGACTTTGCTCTTGGCGAAAACGCCGAGATGATCCGCGACACCACCCAACGCTTCGCAAACGAAAAAATTGCGCCTCTTGCAGCGAGGATCGATGCAGACGACTGGTTTCCGCGCGATGAACTATGGACATCCATGGGCGATCTTGGGTTGCACGGCCTGACAGTGGACGAGGAAGACGGTGGGCTTGGCCTGGGGTATCTCGAACACGTCATCGCTGTTGAGGAAGTAAGCCGTGCCTCGGCATCAATCGGCCTTTCCTACGGTGCGCACAGCAATCTGTGTGTTAACCAGATCCGCCGATGGGCAACAGCCGAGCAGAAATCGAAATATTTGCCAAAGCTCATTTCAGGTGAACATGTCGGCAGCCTTGCGATGTCTGAAGCGGGCGCTGGATCTGATGTGGTCTCCATGAAGTTGAAAGCTGATATCGCACCCGGTGGCTTCATCTTAAATGGAACCAAGTTTTGGATCACAAACGCCCCTTATGCGGACACACTTGTCGTTTATGCCAAGACTGCGCCCGATGCTGCCTCTCGGGGAATAACAGCATTCCTCATCGAAAAGGAAATGGAGGGGTTTTCCATCGGCCAGAAGATTGATAAAATGGGAATGCGCGGTTCGCCGACCGCTGAGCTGGTGTTTACCGACTGTTTTGTCAGCGAAGAACAGGTTATCGGTCCGCTGCACGGCGGTGTGGGCGTTTTGATGTCGGGTCTTGACTATGAGCGTGTCGTGCTCGCGGGTCTTCAGCTTGGCATCATGCAGGCATGCCTGGATGTCGTTCTTCCTTTTGTACGAGAGCGCAAGCAGTTCGGAAAGCCGATCGGATCCTTCCAGTTGATGCAGGCAAAGGTCGCAGACATGTATGTAGCGCTCAATTCAGCCCGAGCTTATACTTATGCAGTAGCCCGTGCATGTGATGCCGGCCAAACAACTCGCTTCGACGCTGCTGGAGTAATTTTGCTCGCATCCGAAAACGCTGTCAAGGTTGCAGGCGAAGCAATCCAGGCGCTCGGTGGAGCTGGTTACACCAAGGACTGGCCCGTCGAGCGGCTGTTCCGGGACGCCAAATTGCTGGATATTGGAGCTGGCACCAATGAAATTCGTCGGATGCTCATCGGGCGGGAGTTGATCGGGGCGACATGACACCACGTCCAGTCCTTGGAATAATAGCATGTAACAGGGTTGTTGGGACCGAGACAGCTCAAGCCGTCATGGACCGTTACATTCGCGCTGCAATGGAATATGCAGACGTCGCCGCACTCATCATACCGGCGCTTCCGGATTTAATGTCGGCAAGCGAGGTCGAACCGCGGCTGGACGGGATATTGTTGACTGGCAGCCCATCGAACGTGGCAACTCGACTATACGGGGAGGACGGCGGCGATGGTCCTTTTGACGACCCGCGAGATGAAATCGCAATGTCGATGGTTGATCGAATGATTAATGCCAAAAAGCCGGTTTTTGGTATCTGTCGAG
>JBATDO010000006.1:0-4028 GCA_049663505.1 Sphingorhabdus sp. | reverse complement strand
GCGGCCTTGGCGGACCAGAGCCTGACTGGGAATATCGGCGTTGCCGCCGATTTTTCTGGCCGCGTTCAGGCACCCTTGTTGACCGGGGTCGTGCGCGCGAATGATCTAGTTTATGAAAACGAAATATACGGAACTCGCCTTACCCAGCTTCGGGTGCGGGGAGTGTTCACAAATGACCAGCTCGAGGTCACTGAACTGACCGCAAAGGCCGGGCAGGGTACGATCAGCGGCAAGGGCTTTGTCAATTTAAGTGCCGCAAAGGGGTTCCCGGTCCAGCTTAACCTGGATCTCGACAACGCGCGCATCGCACGCAGTGAGCTGATCTCAGCAGCCGCCACGGGAGCGATTAGCGTGAGCAATACCGCCGAGGGTGGTGCGCTTGTCAGTGGTACTCTCAGCCTTCCTGAAACCCGGTTCAAGATTGTCCGCCAAGGTGCCGCCAAGGTTTCGACGCTCACCGGCGTGCGTCGCAAGCCGCCTTCGGGTCGATCTCGCATATCGGGCGATGCCGATCCGATCGATAGCCTTCCGAGCAACTGGAAACTCGATATCAAGCTGGTTGCTAGCGATGAACTATATGTGAGTGGAATGGGACTGGAATCAGAGTGGGGAGCAAGCCTGCGGATCACCGGGACGTCGGACGCGCCGAAAATCTCAGGCGACATGCAGCTTGTTCGTGGCACGCTAGGGTTCGCAGGGCGATCATTTGAGCTTGAAAGTGGAAGACTTTCCTTCAACGGCGGATCTGCAACCAACCCATCGCTCAGGGTGACAGCAGCGAGCGAAGTTGATGGCACAACTGTACGGGTCAATATTCGCGGGACTGGAGAAAATCCGGACATTACATTCAGCTCGACGCCCGCCCTGCCGCAGGACGAAATTATGGCACGCATATTGTTCGGCAACTCGGTCGGCGAATTGACGGCCATTCAGGCAGTACAGTTAGCGGGCTCTCTTAATAGTCTGCGGGGCGGATCGGGCGGGCTCAATCCACTGGGGGTATTGCAATCAGCGACTGGTATCGATCGGCTGCGGATATTGGGGGCCGATGATAAAAATGGTCGCGGCATGGCAGTGGCCTTTGGGCAGTATATAACCAATGACGTCTATGTGGAGATCGTCACGGATGCTCAAGGATATACGGCGAGCCAAATCGAGATCAGCCTGACCCCTGCGCTCTCTGTTCTCAGCCAAATCAGTTCATTTGGCACTTCAAACGTCAACATCCGATACCGGAAGGATTATTGATGAAGCGTGGTATTCTTCTCATTCTGATGCTCGCGGCTTGTGGCGAGAAGGATTTCGATCAGCATTATGCAGAGACCGAAAGGCAGCTTAGGGCGCAAGAGGCCAAGATTGACGCCGACATGGCACTCGAGGCGCAGAAAGAGCCGGGCGAGAAGAAATTGGTTAAATAACCAAATATTCTTTTGCTGCTGTCCCCCTTCACATTCAGGCTAATCATCCCTAACAGAATCGGATGTGGCACCTTCATCAATATCCGCTTTGTCCGTTCTCGCGCAAAGTGCGTCTGCTCCTGGGCGAAAAGGGAGTTGCCTACAGCCTTGTTCGCGAAAACCCGTGGGAACAGCGCGACGACTTTCTCCACATGAATCCCGCTGGCCGCACACCTGTAATGCGCGATGCCGAACGCAACATCACGCTGGCTGACTCAGTTGCAATCTCGGAATATATTGATGAGACTGTATCTGCAAATCCCATGATCACCGGTACTGCTCAATATCGCGCCGAAATCCGCCGCCTGGTAGCCTGGTTCGATGAACAATTTTACGGCGACGTCACGCAACCTCTCCTGCACGAACGCATGAAGAAGCGACTGATTGACCGGCAACCGCCGGATTCAAAAATACTCCGCGAGGCGATGAAGCTGGCAAATGGCCACCTGGATTATGTCGACTACCTGATCGATCACCGCGCATGGATGGCAGGCTCGACGATGAGTATGGCCGATCTGGCCGCGGCCGCCCAAATATCGGTTGCCGATTATCTGGGCGGTATCGACTGGACAGGACACGAACAAAGCAAGGCATGGTATGCGATGTTCAAGTCTCGCCCGAGTTTTAGGCCATTGCTGTCAGAACGCATGGAGGTCATCAGTCCACCTAAGCATTATGAGCAGGTCGACTTCTAGGTTTCAGCCAACGCGGCTAGCTGGTCGGCGCATGTTCCCCAGCCTTGGACAAAACCCATTTCGGCGTGGTGTTTTGCATCAGCTTTGCTCCAATGTCGTGCAGTGGCTGTATATCGTGTGCCATTGCCCTCTGGCGCTATTTCCCAACATCCGACCATGAACGGAACATGGGGAAGAATTTCTCCATCCTCCGTTCGGACGAACGCATCTGTTGAGACAAATCGTACACCAAGTGTGACCTCCAGGAAGATTCCTTCCTGTGGGCTCGTCTCTCCATCAGGACCGTGCATGATAACCGCGCTACGGCCGCCGGCGTGCCATTTCTGCTCAACGATCTCAGTCTTCCATGGCTTGGGACACCACCATTCAGCCTGGCGCTTTGTCATTGCGTCCCAGACTTTGTCGGGCGGTGCAGCAATGTATCGGGATACAGACAGGGCCCAACCGTTTTCATCCGTTGCAGTCACTTGAAATCTCCTCGTGTTTTCTGTTCAGGCACGCTTCGGCAGGGGCACCATGTGCAAAAAGGGGCCAGCTTCGCGCGCCGCACGGACAACGGAAGGGCGTGATTGCAGCCGACTAACATAGCCGTTCAAATTCCCAAGGCCTGAAGGGATGGGAAGTGCCCAATTGGCATAAAACAGGGCAGGTGCTGCTGCACAGTCAGCTAGCGTGAACGCATCGCCTGCGGCCCACTTTCGCTGCGCCAGGCGGGTATTGATCCACGCATAGGCATTGTCGAGGAGGGAGGCGGCATCTGCAACACCCGCCGGGTCCTTGGCATCGACCGGACGCATCGCATCCGCACTGAATTTCTGCATTGGGGTCATCACGTAATTATCGAATATGCGGTCAAGCATACGAACTTCGATTTCGATGTCCTTGGGAACCAGTTGAGGCGCGACATATTCGATGATGATACTCGACTCCATGATCGTCTTGTCGCCGTCCACGAGTAATGGAAATTTTCCGACCGGCCAAAGGCTCAGGAATTGCTCCAGATTGCGGGAATTATCTTCATCCAGCATGCGCAATTTGAATGTCGTGCCCGTCTCGTAAAATGCAATCAACGCTTTTTGATGATAAGATGAAAGCGGATGCCCAAACAGCTGAAGCACCATTGCCGCTACTCCTTCAACGCGGCTTCGATGACCGCAACATCGATTTTTCGCATTTTCATCATGGCTTCGAATGCTCGCTTTGCCGGGAGGCCGCCTTTGGCCAGGGCGCTTGACAGAACCAGTGGTGTGATCTGCCAAGAAAGGCCCCATTTGTCCTTGCACCAGCCACATTCACTTTCCTGCCCGCCATTGCCAATAATGGCGTTCCAATAGCGGTCGGTTTCTTCCTGGTCGCGCGTAGACACCTGGAATGAAAAGGCCTCGGTGTGCTTGAACAACGGACCGCCGTTTAGTCCAATACATGGCATGCCAAGCACAGTGAATTCGACGGTGAGTGCGTCGTCTTCCTTGCCATTGGGATAATCGCTGGGCGCATGTTGAACGGCGCGAACCTCGCTGTCGGGAAATGTTGCCGCATAAAAATGAGCAGCCTCCTCGGCATCATTATCGTACCAAAGGCACAGCGTTGCTTGCGTCATGATATTGCTCCTGAGGATCAGGCCAGCCAGCCCTTGCGTTGCCAGTGACGCGATAACTGCCATTGAATGACAGCCATAACGACGATGAATATGGGAAGTGCGAGTAGGTCGAGACCACGCTGGGCGCTACTGGCGACCAGGAAAGGATAGCTGAACTGGATCAGTACCGCGATCAGGCTCAGGCCGAACAGCAAGGTTGACCACCATTTCCGAAAGACGAGACCTATGGCGGCCCCCGTGCCTGCCACCACTGCTAAAGCGTAAGCAACCCAAGCC
>JBATDO010000005.1:0-1693 GCA_049663505.1 Sphingorhabdus sp. | reverse complement strand
GCCTTGACCGTTGGATGAATAATCTCCGACATGACCTGGGCTTCAAGATCGGGCGTCAAGACCCTGGCGGGCGAGTAGGCACCCATGCCGCCGGTATTGGGCCCGGTGTCTGCATCGCCAACACGTTTATGGTCCTGGGCAGAACCGAAGGCCACGACGTTCCTTCCGTCGGTTAGTGCAAAGAAACTCGCTTCTTCGCCTGTCATGAATTCCTCGATGACCACGGATGCGCCGGCATCACCGAATCCGCCTCCGAACATGTCCTCGAGCGCGGCCTCGGCCTCTTCACGAGTTTCAGCGATGATTACGCCCTTCCCGGCAGCCAAGCCATCTGCCTTTATGACAAATGGCGGTTTGAAATCACCCAGTCCGGCAAGCGCATCCGCCTTTGTCATGTGCCTCTGGTAACCCGCAGTCGGGATATTCGCATTGAGGCACAAGTCCTTGGTAAACCCCTTTGAGCCTTCAAGCTGCGCTGCATCCTTGTCGGGACCAAACACAGCAAAGCCCGCTTTGCGCAGGGCGTTGCCAAGCCCGGCTACCAGCGGGGCCTCCGGTCCGACCACGACCAGTTCGATTTCGTGCTGCACGCAAAAGGCGACAACCGCGTCGTGGTTTGTCACGTCCAGGTCGACGAGTTCGGCTTCCTCGCCAATCCCGGGATTGCCGGGCGCTGCAAAAAGTGTATCGCATGATGCCGATTGAGCAAGCTTCCATGCCAGCGCATGTTCGCGTCCGCCAGAACCGATGAGCAAGATATTCATGTCCGCAAATGAGCCTTTCAACGACGACGATTTCGCATCTGCCCGCCTGTTAGCCGAGGAGCGCGCTGGCGACAACGCCCAAGCCATGAGCGTGTCGGAATTGTCGTCTGCGTTGAAGCGCTCGGTCGAGGACCGTTTCGGTCATGTCCGCGTGCGTGGAGAGATTTCCGGGTTCAAACGTGCCGCGTCGGGTCATATCTATTTCAGCCTGAAGGATGAAAATGCCCGGCTTGATGCGGTAATGTGGAAAGGTGGTGCGGCCCGCCTGCCCTTTGGGCCCGAGGACGGACTTGAAGTCGTGGCGACCGGCAAGCTCACCACTTATGCTGGACGGTCGAGCTACCAGGTGGTGGTCGAAAGTCTCGAGGTGGCAGGCGAAGGCGCAATGATGCTGCTGTTCGAAAAGCTGAAGGCGCGGCTTGCAGCAGAAGGCCTGTTTGCAGCCGAGCGCAAGCAGCGGCTCCCGTCACTGCCTCGCGTGATTGGTGTTGTAACGTCGCCAACCGGCGCTGTCATTCGCGACATATTGCATCGCCTCGATGACCGGTTTCCGAGCCATGTCATTGTCTGGCCCGTGCTGGTGCAGGGAGAACATGCTGCAGCCCAGATAGCAGCGGCAATTAATGGCTTTTCCGCCATGACCGACAATGGTCCTGCCAGACGACCCGATCTGGTGATCGTTGCACGAGGTGGCGGATCAATCGAGGATCTGTGGGCATTTAACGACGAAGGCGTGGTGCGGGCTGTCGCCGACTGCAGTATCCCGATTATTTCTGCCATCGGGCACGAAACGGATACCACCTTGTGCGATTTTGCAGCAGATTTCCGTGCGCCCACTCCAACTGCCGCTGCAGAAATCGCAGTTCCGGTTCGCAGCGAACTGCTCCAGCGACTGGGGCAGCTGGCCTTGCGCATGGCCAGTGCAGTTC
>JBATDO010000004.1:0-6386 GCA_049663505.1 Sphingorhabdus sp. | reverse complement strand
CTCGACCAATCAATGATGGCATGAAAGGTGATAGGGCTTTCACAAAGACCAAGTATCATCGTGTCACGGCCAGCTTCGATCCGCTTGGCGATGGCGATTTCGCCTTCGCGGCTCAGCAGCTCGACTGCGCCCATCTCGCGCAGATACATCCGCACCGGGTCATCGGTACGCTCGCCTGTTCCCGTTTTCTTGATTGTGTTTGTAAGCGAACGTGGATCATTTTCCGAGATATTGTCGATTGTTTCGACTTCTTCCTCAGTTTCTTCCGCCGTCTCGCCGTCCTCGTCGCTCTCGACGATGTTTACGCCCATCTCGCTGATGGCAGACATGACGTCTTCAATCTGTTCCGAAGACATCTGGTCCTGGGGCAGGGCTGCGTTCAATTCGTCGTAAGTCAAAAAACCACGACGCTTTGCCTTCGCCAGCAGCTTCTTGACTGATGCATCGTTGAGATCGATCAATGGCGCATCACCATTTTCGTTGGTTTCTTCTTCGTTTGCGAGCGTAGCCAAAATAATTCCCCGATAACTCTAATAACTATAGTGCGTCCGCATCACGTCGAAAAAACTCGATGATACGATCGTCAAATGCCTTCTTTTCGCTCCGCAACCTTTGCTGCTCTGCAAACGCCTCTTCGGTCATCTCCGAACTTGCCCATATCGTGGCGCGTTCCAAAGCTTCTTCCAGCGCAGGACGCTGCTTCATCAGCTTGATTGCTTCACCCAATTCCTTTGAAGCGTTGGACAATCCGTCGCTATCAACCCCGTCACCCCCAAGCCCACTGGCACGATTAAATGCAAACACCTGGCCGTTGCTTTGGAGGAGCGACATTGCGACATTATACAACTTCTCATCCAATATGGTAATTAACCCGTCTGTATCAAGCGATTCTTTGGTCAAAGTCGTATCGAGCATCACATTCAACAAATCAGCATGATTCGCATCGGTGGGTACAAAGTCGCTTAAAGGCTCGCGGTGTCGGTCGATTAGTGAAGGATTGCGCAGAAGCGCACCGAGAACGCCTTGTACAAGAAAGTCTGAAACCTTGGCGTTAAAATGCTTGGTTTCGGTGCCCGGTGGCAGGATTTGGGGTTTTCTCCAGTCGCGTATAGGGGGTCTTGTGCCGGAGGCTTTTGAACGAAAGGGTGCCTGCGCGACGGGTGCAAACAGGGCGTCAAACCTCTCGCGAAACGCATCTGCATAATGCCGGCGGATTTCGGTGTCAGCGATATTTGCCAGGTGCAATCCCAGCCGCTGTTTGAGACCCGCTCGATCTTCAGGATTTGCAAGTGGTCCCGAAAGGATTTCGGAACGCCACAAACGCTCCACAAGAGGTTCCGAGCTCTCCAACAATGCTGCAAAGGCCTTGGGGCCCGATTTCTTCACCAGGTCATCAGGATCCTGTCCATCGGGCAGTGTTACAAATTGGAGGCTATGGCTGGGCTTAAGAAGTGGCAATACCCTTATTGCAGCGCGCAAGGCCGCTTTCTGACCTGCGCCATCGCCATCAAAACACAGAAGTGGCTTTTCGGTCATCTTCCACAGCATCTGGATCTGCTGCTCGGTAAGTGCTGTGCCGAGCGGGGCGACTGCGTCGTAAAACCCTGCCTGCGCAATCGCGATCACGTCCATATACCCTTCAACGACGATCACGCGCCCAGTTTTCCTGGACGCAGGCGAACACTTGTCGAGGTTGTAGAGCGTTCGTCCCTTGTCAAACAATGGTGTGTCGGGAGAGTTTAGATATTTGGGTTCCCCATCTCCTAAAGTTCGGCCTCCAAAAGCGATTACACGTCCCCTGGAATCGCGAATAGGTATCATCAGGCGACCGCGAAACCGGTCATAAGGCTCCTTGTTATCAACACAGATCAGCAGGCCAGCTTCGATCAGCATTGCGTCGCCAAACCCTGCAAGCGCAGATTTCAGTGAAGTACGGCTATCGAGTGCGAACCCGATGCCGAAGGCCCTTGACGTCTCTGCGCTTATCCCGCGTGCCGAGAGGTAATCTCTTGCGATTGCGCCTTCAATACCCTCCAGATTATGCGTGTAAAAGTCTTGCGCTGCCGCCATGACGTCATGCAATCCGGCACGAGATTCGGCTTGTTTTGCAGCCCGAGGGTCCGGAGCCGGAAGTTCCATTCCAGCTTCAGCAGCCAACTCCTTGATAGCATCCATGAATGACAAACCGCGCTGGTCTGTCATCCATCGTATCGCGTCGCCATGCGCGGAGCAGCCAAAGCAATGATAAAATCCCTTTTCATCATTGATGGTGAAGCTTGGCGACTTCTCGTTATGGAAAGGACAACAGGCCTTGAACTCGCGCCCTGCTTTGGTAACCTTTACAGTGCGACCGATCAACGCCGAGAGTGTAGTCCGCGCACGCAGTTCATCCAGCCATTGCGGGCTAAGGCTCATTTATTCAGCTCAATCCTGCTTTCACCAGGCTACTCGCCTTGCTCATGTCAAGTTGAGGCCCGTGACGTTCTTTTAACATCGCCATAACCCTTCCCATGTCCTTGAGGCTGGACGCACCAAGTTCGGTCTTTATGGCCTCTATCGCTGAACGAGTTTCGTCATCGCTCAGTTGAGCTGGAAGAAATTCCTCGATGACAGCAAGCTCGGCGGCTTCCACAGCTGCCAGCTCTGCACGCCCACCTTGTTCATACAGAGTGATCGATTCGCGTCGTTGCTTCACCATTTTCTGCAAGACTTCGACGACCAGTGCATCGTCATCGGGTAGTTGCGAAGCAGTGCGCAGCTCAATATCCCGGTCCTTGATCTTTGCAAGAATGAGCCGGACTGCTGCCAAACGCTCTTTTTCACCTGCCTTCATCGCGGAGATTTGGGCGGCCTTAACGATATCACGAATCATGAGTGCTCTTTCTGGTGACGTAAAAATTGTGGATAGCTGCATTATTGTTACTTTAATAGATTGACCCTGTGGCCCGAGGTCTTTAGCGGCTGTCGCTTAACGACATCGTTGCAACCCCAATATGGAGCGCCCCTCATGGCCGACCCCACCTCTACGCGCGCGCCCACCGGAGCGACAGGCGTACTGGTTTTGGCTTCGGGCGAAGTGATTTGGGGGCGAGGCTTCGGTCACGTCGGCCAGGCCGTTGGCGAGGTTTGCTTTAATACCGCCATGACTGGATATCAGGAAGTCATGACCGATCCATCCTATGCGGGCCAGATCATAAACTTCACTTTTCCCCATATCGGCAATGCGGGCACCAATGTTGATGATATCGAGGCTCTCAATCCCCATGCCCTGGGTTGCGTGACGTCGCAGGATGTTACTAACCCTTCAAATTTTCGCAGCACACAGCATTTTAATGCATGGATGAACGTAAATGGACGGATCGGGCTGTCGGGCGTGGATACGCGGGCATTAACGAGATTGATCAGGGAGAAGGGCGCGCCGAACGCTGTCATTGGGCACGCCCCAGACGGAGCGTTTGACATTGCAGCGATGCTGGCCCGAGCAAGGGCTTGGGCCGGGCTTGACGGTATGGACCTTGCACGCGAGGTAACCACGCTCCAGGGCTACAGTTGGGATCAGGGGCTGTGGACGCTCGGCAAAGGCTACAGCGCAGCCCATTATGGACAACATCCATCCAAAGTTGTGGCGATCGATTATGGTATAAAGCGCAATATATTGCGAAGTTT
The DNA here is from genome assembly GCA_049663505.1 of Sphingorhabdus sp. GTDB lineage: Bacteria > Pseudomonadota > Alphaproteobacteria > Sphingomonadales > Sphingomonadaceae > Sphingorhabdus_B. The sequence goes on along the minus strand of JBATDO010000004.1, from coordinate 2,720 downwards.
AGTTGACGTCGGATGTCAGGTGACAATTGTTCCTGCCACGTCGACATATGATGAAATCATGGCCCTTGAACCTGATGGCCTGTTTCTTTCAAACGGCCCGGGTGATCCTGCCGCGACCGGCGAGTATGCAGTCCCGGTCGTCCAGGAATGGCTTTCGACGAAAAAGCCGCTGTTTGGTATATGCTTGGGGCACCAGATACTTGGCCTTGCTATTGGCGCTCGAACTGAGAAAATGCACCAGGGGCATCGCGGCGCGAACCATCCCGTCAAGCGGTTGAGTGATGGTGCAGTCGAAATAACAAGCATGAACCATGGCTTCGCGGTCGATGCGGGTTCGTTGCCGGTAAATGCAAAGGCAACTCATATCAGCCTGTTCGACGGAAGCAATTGCGGTTTCGAGCTCGAAAACGCTCCGGCTTTCTCGGTTCAATATCACCCTGAAGCCTCTCCAGGTCCGCAGGATAGCCATTATCTTTTTGAGCGTTTTGCAAAGATGATGAGGCAGTCATGAAATCTTTCCTGATTTCTAGCCATGCTACGCCTTTGACAAGGCTGACCAGCCAGTTCAACCGAATGAATTTCAATTGTCTCTGGCAGAATTGTCTCTGGCAGACGAGCCCCGCAACGATGCCTGGAGGCGACCAATTTTTCGTCGCGGCAAAAAAGCTGGCAAAAAGGAGTTCGCAAGGACCCAGCTGGTGCCTCGATCGCGAAACCCACCCTCGTCAATATCCCTTGATTGCCCGGCAATCAACGCATCCATTGAAATCGAAATCATAAATGCCCAAACGTACAGACATCTCATCCATTCTGATCATAGGAGCCGGTCCAATCATTATCGGACAGGCTTGCGAATTTGATTATTCGGGAACGCAGGCTGTGAAGGCTCTCAAGGAAGAGGGTTATCGAATAATATTGGTCAATTCGAATCCGGCGACGATCATGACTGATCCTGATCTTGCCGACGCGACATATATCGAGCCTATTACGCCAGAAATCGTCGCCAAGATCATTGCCAAGGAACGACCAGACGCGGTGCTGCCGACTATGGGTGGGCAGACGGCACTGAATACCGCGCTCGCCTTGTTCAATGATGGCACGCTTGCAAAATATGGCGTGGAAATGATTGGAGCCGATGCCGAGGCCATCGACAAGGCGGAAGACCGAATCAAGTTTCGCGATGCAATGACGAAGATCGGGCTCGAGTCAGCGCGTTCAGGCATTGCCCATTCGATGGACGAAGCACTTGAGGTGCTTGACCGTACCGGGTTGCCTGCAATTATCCGTCCCAGCTTTACGATGGGCGGAACGGGAGGCGGAATTGCGTATAACCGGGACGAGTTTGTTAAGATCGTCACGGGAGGTCTCGATGCATCTCCAACCACAGAGGTGCTCATTGAAGAATCTCTACTCGGCTGGAAAGAATATGAAATGGAGGTTGTCCGCGACAAGAAGGACAACTGCATCATTATTTGTTCGATTGAGAATATCGACCCGATGGGAGTGCACACAGGCGATTCCATTACGGTTGCGCCAGCACTCACGCTGACCGACAAAGAATTTCAGATCATGCGCAATGCAAGCATCGCTTGCTTGCGTGAAATTGGCGTCGAGACAGGGGGATCAAACGTTCAGTTTGCCGTCAACCCAATGGACGGTCGCCTCATAGTCATCGAGATGAACCCGCGCGTTTCGCGTTCGTCCGCACTCGCATCGAAGGCAACGGGCTTCCCGATAGCAAAGGTGGCCGCAAAACTGGCCGTAGGGTTTACGCTCGATGAAATTACGAACGACATAACGGGCGCAACTCCCGCTTCGTTTGAACCGACGATAGATTATGTCGTGACGAAAATTCCCCGATTTGCATTCGAGAAGTTCAAGGGCGCTGAGCCGTTGCTTCATACCGCGATGAAGTCGGTTGGTGAAGTGATGGCAATCGGCCGGAACATTCATGAAAGCCTGCAAAAGGCACTCAGGGGACTGGAAACAGGGCTCGTTGGCTTCAATTATGTAGACGTACTGCGCGGCGCTTCACGCGATGATCTGATCGCCGAATTATCGCGTGCTACGCCAGACCGTTTACTCGTTGCAGCGCAGTGTCTGCGCGAAGGCATGACTGTGGCCGAAGTACATGCAATTGCAAAATATGATCCGTGGTTTCTGGAGCGAATAGCCGAGATAATTGAAGCAGAAGTCGAGGTTTCGACCAACGGTTTGCCGCAAGATGCCGAGGGCTTGCGCCGTTTGAAATCCATGGGCTTTTCCGACAAGAGACTGGCCTTCTTGGCGCTCGAATCGGCAAATTTGCGCCCAGGCATGGATAGTGCAATCCGACGTGGATCAGGCCTCATTCGCGATGCAATTGTCGCGATGACTGGCGCGATAACCGAAGAAGAAGTCCGCGCGTTGCGTCACAAACTGGGCGTTCGTCCTGTGTTCAAGCGTATCGACACTTGTGCTGCTGAATTCGAAGCAAAAACGCCGTACATGTATTCCACCTACGAAGCCCCAAGCTTTGGCGCGCCGGAATGCGAGAGCCAGCCCACGAACCGGGAAAAGATCGTTATCCTTGGCGGCGGACCAAACCGGATCGGGCAGGGGATCGAGTTCGACTATTGCTGCTGCCATGCCTGTTTCGCCTTAGGCGACGCAGGTTATGAGACGATCATGGTCAACTGCAATCCGGAAACTGTTTCGACCGACTACGACACCTCGGACCG
>JBATDO010000003.1:0-1593 GCA_049663505.1 Sphingorhabdus sp. | reverse complement strand
GAAGCAGGCCGACACGTTGAAGCTCATTCCCGATCTGATACGCCGCCTCGATGAACAACTTCCCAGAAAAGGTGGCGCCCCCGAAGCCCCGCCCTTGCCTCAGGTTCGTTTGATATGGGACAGGAGTGAACGCAGGACCGCAAGCTGGTGGAGTTATGCCGTAATTGCAGCTGTTTCTGGTGCCACTGGTGCACTCGCCATGGCAATGTTAGGGTAGTTGCATGGCATCCAGATCCATCCTCTTGATCGTGACCGGCGGAATTGCAGCCTATAAGGCATTGGAGCTCGTCCGTCTCTTGAAACGTCAAGGCGTCTCTGCTCGCGCGGTCATGACGAAAAGCGCCGCGGAATTCGTGACGCCGTTATCGATGGGCGTGATGACGGAGGACCATGTTTACAGCGAAATGTTCGATTTGAAGGACGAGCAAGAGATTGGACATATCCAGCTATCGCGACAAGCCGATCTCATCGTCATCTGTCCTGCAACGGCCAACATCTTGGCAAAGATGGCAGCGGGTATCTCAGATGATTTGGCAACGACAATCTTGCTTGCCACAGACAAGCCGGTACTTGCTGTTCCCGCAATGAATGTACGGATGTGGAACCATCCCGCCACGCAGCGCAATCTCAGGCAATTACGGGCTGATGGCATCATCATCATGGACCCAGATGAGGGCAGCATGGCTTGTGGCGAAATCGGTCCCGGGCGTCTGCCCGAGCCGCCTGATATTGCGGCGCGCATCTGCACGATGCTTGATCAACATTTTGATCCGGAACTGGCGGGTGGCCGCGCACCTGGAACCAAGAGCGCGCAATTGGAAGCGCAGCCGGATTTTGCCGAAGAAGTCCACCGCCCGTTGTTCGGTAAACGCGTCCTTGTGACGGCAGGTCCCACTCATGAATCGATCGACCCTGTACGCTATATCGCCAACAGGTCTTCTGGGCGGCAGGGTTTCGCAATCGCGGCCGCAGCGGCAGAAATGGGTGCTGAGGTTACGCTGGTTGCAGGTCCGGTCCATCTCGTGACCCCCCCAGGTGTCATTCGCGTCGACGTGGAAACGGCACTTGAAATGGAAGCCGAAGTCAAACGCAACCTTCCTGTGGATGTTGCGATATTGGTCGCAGCCGTTGCTGACTGGCGCGTCGACAGTGCGCCAGCCCAAAAGATAAAGAAGGATGGCAAAGGTGTGCCTGCTCTCGTGTTAACCGAGAATCCTGACATACTTGCAAACCTCGCTGTGGATAAGGACAGGCCAAGGCTGCTGATTGGTTTTGCAGCGGAGACTGAAAACATTGTCGAACATGCCATTGCAAAACGAACCAGGAAGGGCTGTGACTGGATTGTGGCAAACGACGTATCAGGAGACGTAATGGGCGGCACGACCAACGCTTTCCACATCGTCAGCGAAAGCGGTGTTGAAAGCTGGCCAGAAAGTCCCAAGGACGTCATAGCCCGCAAGTTGATGGAGAAGGTCGCACATGAAATCGCCTAATGTCGCAAAGGTCGAAGTCTGCGTGAAACGGCTACCCAATGGCGCGGGCCTCCCCCTGCCCGATTACGCCAGCGCAGGCGCTGCTGGTATGGATATATGT
>JBATDO010000002.1:0-2204 GCA_049663505.1 Sphingorhabdus sp. | reverse complement strand
CGCTCGCGCCGCGCACTGCGCGGCGTCACGGGGCGAACCTGTCGACAAGCATGTGCCGCGCGGTATCAAAATCGACGATTTCCCGCATGCCCTGGCCGATATAGGCTTGCAGTTCGTCATGGCGCGCAATCGCCTCGTCAAGTATCGCGTCATTGCCCGGCACGAACGCGCCCATGAGCACGAGGTCGCGGTTCTCTTCGTAGCTCGACCAGAGCCGTCTGAATGCCCTTGCAGCCAGGAGGTGCGCGTCGTCGGTGACATCGGGCATGATCCGCGACAGCGACTTGGAAATGTCGATCGCGGGATAGAGCCCCTGCTCGGCAAGCGAGCGCGACAGCACAATGTGGCCATCGACAATGGCGCGCGCGGCATCAACGACGGGATCGTCGGTATCGCCGCCATCAGCAAGCACGGTATAGACCGCTGTGATCGAACCGCCTGTTTGGCTGTCGATCCCTGCGCGTTCGACGAGCCTGGGGATCATGCCAAGCGCAGAGGGCGGATAGCCCTTCATCGTTGGTGGTTCACCGAGCGACAGGCCGATTTCGCGCTGGGCGTGGGCAACGCGGGTGAGGCTATCGATCATCAGGAAGACGCTCTTGCCCTCGTTTCGGAAAAACTCGGCAATGGCGGTGGCGCGCATCGCGGCGCGCAGGCGCAGGAGCGGCGGATGATCGGCAGGAACGGCAACGACCACGGACTTTTGGCGAATGGCGGGTGGCAGCTTGGTTTCAATGAAGTCGCTGACTTCGCGACTGCGTTCGCCGACCAGGCCGACAACGATAACGTCGCAGTGGATGCCGGCGAGCATCTGCCCCATCAGCACCGATTTTCCAACCCCCGAGCCGGCAATGATCGCGACGCGCTGTCCCTCGCCCATGGTGAGAAGACCGTTGATGCTGCGAACCCCTGAATCTATGGCCCTTGTGACCCGGCTGCGACGCAAGGGATTTACCTTGCGACCGGCAAGCGGCCAGGAATAGCGGCTCGAGATAGGCGGCCGCCCGTCGAGCGGGGCACCATGAGCATCGATGACGCGCCCCAGAAGTGCATTGCCACATGCAGCGATCCCGCCTTCGCCGTCAGATACCACGCGCGCGCCGGCGGCAAATGGCGCATCGGCATCGAACGGGAGGAGAAGGCTGCGATGTCCACGAAAGCCCACAACCTCGCCGCGCACGTCAAGGCCGCCTTCGGTCATGATCCGGGCATTGCTGCCCAGTGCCTGCGGAAAGCCCTCGACCTCGAGCATCAGCCCTTCATGGGCAACCAGTGTTCCGACCCGGCGCGGCGAGGCGCGCGAGAGATCGATATGGTCCAGCAGTGACCTTGCCGACTTGTTCAGCCTGGTGGTCATTTATTTTCTCCAAAGAGCCCGAGCTCGATCCGGAGCTGGTCGAGATAGAGGGCGGTTCCATGTTCGATCCAGCCTGCCGAGCAATCGATGCGAATCGAACCACGTTCGGCCTCGGGATCGGCCATCAGTGGAATGGCAAATGCTTGTGGATCGAGGAGGTCGAGGTCATCGGGATGGACCCACATAGTCCGTGCGGCATCGCAATCGGCAACGAGATTTGCCGCCTGCCGGGCGCGCGCGGTCAACAACTCGTGATCCACTGCTGCCTTACCCACGATCTGGGTGACGAGCATCTCGACGGCTTCCCCGATGAGCACGGCCAGTTCATCGCTCGGTTCGGCCTGGAGCGCCTGGGCGCTTGCAACCAGTTCCTGGAGCCTTTGCCGCTCGAGATCATAGGCGACCTGGGCCATTTTCTGCCCGTCGAGCAATCCGCGTGCATAAGGGTCGTCCTGGCTTGCCATGTCCGGAAGCGGTGCCTTTGTCGCGTCGGAAAAACCCTCGGACTGGCTTTCATCCCGGTGCCGGGGAAGGAAGCCCCGGTCATCAAATTGCAGGTCAGTGAGTTTCAGTGACTGGACAAACTGTTCAGACATAATCGTCGCTCTGGCCACCGAGCATGATCGACCCGTCTTCTGCAAGTTGGCGCGCGACCGTGATAATGGCCTTTTGGGCCTCTTCGACATCGGCACGCTTGACCATCGTCATTTCGAGCATCTCGTCGCGGATCGTCTCGGCGGCGCGGGCTGACATGGTTCCCAGGAACTTGTCGGCAAGTGCTGGATCTGCGCCCTTCAGTGCAAGTGCAAGCGCATTGGCATCGACTGCGCGCAGGACGGTGCTGAGG
>JBATDO010000001.1:0-5538 GCA_049663505.1 Sphingorhabdus sp. | reverse complement strand
GGATTACCCTTTGCTGCCATTATGCTTGGTATCCTGGGGTTGCGCTGGCTCATGGCCAACGGGGAAGGGCAAAGCCCCGACAATCTCGCATTTCCTGCAGCATTGGGATCCATGGCCGTGATGACCTTTGGTCTTTATTCGGTGACGGAAGACTGGTCGGACTTTGTGGAACATTGTGACAGCCTGTCGCCATTCCATGTCGCGGTATTCGCGGTTGTTGCAATCATTCTGGCCGTGGCGACTGCGTTCAAGGTCAGGACTTGCGGGAGGTCGGCAACATTAATCGGACTGGGAGCAATGGCAATCGCGGGGTCTGCCGCGGTGGCGCTTGCTCTGCAGCTGGCCCCCCAATGTGGAGGAGACGCCTTTGGCCAACTCGACCCAATGGTTCGAAAATTCTGGTTCAACCGCGTACCCGAGGGGTTGCCCTTGTGGTCGGTTCAACTCGATTTTGCGATTCAGCAAATTGCCGGGCTTGTTGCTGGATCAATTGCCCTTGCCTATTTGCTGTGGCGCCCAAACAAGCTGGTCACCCGGGACAGATTAACGCTTGTGCTTCTCTTTCTGGGTACGGCAATGGTTGGATCCTTTGTTAGTCGAACGACCGTTTATGCCCTTTGTCTCGGGACGATAATGCTCGCTGCAATGGCGATAGACATCTTCGTCCTTGCTGAGAAACTGAACAATGCCGGCATTCGGATCGCAATACGCCTCGTGGCAGTGTTCCTGGCTATGCCCTCGCTGGTGGGGCAGAATGTGATGAACCAGATAGATGCCGCTGAAGCGGCAGCAAATCCTGCCAAGGAGCGTAAAAACGACATGTTCGATAATGCAGCGCTTGAATGCCAGAAGCTGTCGTCTGCAAAGGCACTCAATCGCTTGCCCCAATCCGTCATCATGATTGGACTTGATAACGCGCCAGCTATTTTGCAGATGACCAAGCACCAAGTCATTGCAACTGGCCATCACCGCAATGCGACAGCGATGGCCGATGTCATCCGAACCTTTACAGGTCCCACACAACAGGCAGAAAAGATCGTTCGACAGCGACAGGCCCGCTATCTCGTAATCTGTGATGGCAGTTTTGAATTGGCAATTTATGAAAAACGTTCGCCTTCGGGCTTCTTGGGCTCGCTTCGGCGAGGTCAGGTCCCCAGCTGGCTGAGTCGAGAAGCAGATATTGGACCGTTCCAGATATTCCGTATCGAACCGGAGGCCAGTTTGCCAAAGAAAGTAGCTGGCTGATGCCATTGCTTGGCCGCCATTGGCACATATTGCTTATCTGGCTTTGTGTTTCGGCTGCCCTGATTGTCCAGGGCTGGTCTGAAATCGTGATGCATTCAGGATGGGACCCAGATGACCAGTTGCGACTTGTCCAGTTACGCGACTTCATAGCGGGACAAAGCTGGTTCGATACCATCCAATATCGCATGAACCAGCCATCGGGTGCGCCAATGCACTGGTCGAGAATGGTGGAATTACCGCTAGCGTTCATCGTCATGTCGCTTCGACCCCTGGTTGGCCAATCCGTTGCAGAAATGATTGCAACCACGGCCGTTCCACTCCTGCTGCTGGGCTGGATTACCATCATGCTGGCAAGAATTGCGGAGCGGATTTCTTCGCGCGAGGCCGGCGTCATAGCCGCACTCATCACCTTGTCATCGGCAGCGTTGCTCATGCAATTGCGCCCCATGCGGATTGATCACCATGGCTGGCAAATCGCAATGGCGGTCCTGGCACTATCGACGATATTCTGGTCAGACAGCCGCAAGGCAGGATCGATACTGGGTATTGCCCTCGCCTTCTGGCTGCATATTTCACTGGAAGGCGCCGTCATGACGGCGGGTTTCTTCCTGTTTGTGGGGATGAGATGGGTGCTTGATCCGGCCCGGGCACAGCGGCTTTTATGGACAGTCATCAGCTTTGTAACAGCTTCGCTTTTGCTGTTCATGTCGACCCAGGCACGTGGCTTTTACGCAACCTCATTTTGCGACACCATTTCTCCGCCACATATCTGGGGATTTCTTTTCGCGGCCTTCATCTTGGTACCAACCATCATCATGCGACCAAGCGACTGGCGGCTGCGTTTGGGGGCATCGGTGATCGCCTCTGTCGGAGCGATATTGATAATCCTAAATCTGGCCCCGCAATGCGTTGGCGGCGCATTTGGGAGCATGGATCTGCTTGTTCGCGAATACTGGTATTCAAACGTACACGAGGGGCTGCCCATCTGGCACCAGTCATGGCGCACTGCTCTATCGCTTAGTGCAGGCCTGTGCTGCGGCGCTGCCAGCTGGATCTTTCTTTTCCGGAGGATGAAAGGAGATGGTCGCCAGCGGCTAATCATCATGGGCTTTTTCTTACTCTATGGCTTGGTGTTGTCGATATTGGTAATTCGCACGATATCGGTTGCATCTGCCTATGCGATACCTGTGACCGCTGCCTTGATCGCTGCATTGTTCGAGCGCTACCGCCAGTCGAAAATCCCCGCCATTCGCCTGGGTCTTGTCGCCATCATGTTGTTGTTTCTTGTTCCAGGCGCCGTGGTTTCTACGATGTTGCAAGCCATTCCCAAGCCGGCAGATGCAGAAAATCCGTCCGCGGTGGCAGCCAACGCCTCATGCCAATCGGCATTGTCAGTCGCGGCTCTCACAGATATTCCCGATGCCTATTTTATTGCGCCGTTTGACATGGGGCCCATGATCTTGGCCCAAACACCTCATGCCGTTCTGGCGAGCAGCCACCACCGGAACGAGCAGGCAATGCATGACCAAATCGAGATTTTCAGGTCTGCACCTGCACATGCCTATCGCCTTTTGACTTCGCGCGGCATCACACATCTGGTTGCGTGTAAACACGAGGCCGAGCTCGGCTTGTATGCCAAGAAGGATCCCGAGGGACTCTGGGCAATGATCGACAATGGCAAAATACCGGGATGGCTTGAACCGCTGCCTGACCGTGGCAAGGGGATCAAGGTCTGGCGTGTGCGCTACAGATAGACAAAATCGCGATCAAAGCTCTTGAGATGCGCACCGCTATCGACAAACACTGTCTGGCCAGTGACATGCTTTGCACCCGCCAGATATAATACGGCTTGCGCTACCTCGTCGGGCCCTGGAAGCGTGCCCAGTGGCATTCTCTCGGCAAGCAATTCAGGTTGTCCCGGTGCATAATCTTCGGTGACGATCACAAGGCCGGGTGCAACTGCATTAATCCGTGCAGCAGCGCCCAGCGCGATTGCCATGGTACGCACCGAGGCGGCCAAAGCCTGTTTGGAAAGCGTATAGCTCAACTGGTCAGGTGGCGGATTTTCGGTTCGCTGGTCTGTCACATGGACAATTGCCACCTGGTCATCTGCGGCCTTCACCAGTGCCTGGGAAAGAAGGACTGGGGCATACATGTTGAGCCTGAAATGGGCATCAAGCGATGCCGCACTCATGTCTTTCCAGTCGTCCTGGCCGAACATCGCGGCATTGTTGACGAGCAAATTGGGAGCTCGACCAAAATGTGAGATGACGTCCCTTATCAAGGTTTCGGGAGCTGAAGGTTGCGCGAGGTCTGCAATGAATCCTTTCCAATCTACCCCTGAGGCATCGAGCGTGCGCGCAAGCCCGGCTTCCGGAACTGCATCTGCATGACTGCTCAGTGCAAGGTCGTAACCGGCCTGGGAAAGACGCGCCGCAATCGATGCTCCAAGCCGCCGCATGCCGCCGGTCACAAGTGCCAGGGGACGCCTCGTTGTCATTTGCGACTGCGTGCCATGGTTATACCAATCGCTTCGCCGTCTTCGGAAATAGCCAGTTTCACGATCTTGACGAGAAGGTGACTGATGCGGTCATCGTCGGCGAACAGCGTATTCATGATGTGATCTGCCACGGCCTCGATTAGCGTGAAATGCACGCCTTCGGGCAAGCGTGTCGCGGCTTCCTTCAATGTCATGTAGTTCTTGGACGCTGAAAGGGGTGTATCTGGCGCATAATGCCCCGACATTTCCAATGTGGCACTGATCGAGATTTTCAGTGGTTGGGGTAAGTGCGTTTCCTGGCTGTAAATGCCGGTGAGGACATTGACGACAAGATCGTGCACTTCGAGAATCAACCTGTCTGTCATCATGTTTCCTGGCGCGACCAACGCGCAAAAATAGCGGTGGGCAACAACAATCCGCGAGCTTTTTCACGCACGGCCAGTTCACCAAATTCAACCTTGCCGGCTAAATCGTGAAAATGCGATTCGACAAGCGCGCCGAGTGCCAATGCAGACATCCGGACTGCATAGACCGTGAGAAAGAGGAACCGTGAATCCCGATCGAGCAATTGCCGGCAATTGGCAATAAGGCCCGGAAGATCTTCTTCCAGGCGCCAGACCTCGCCTTCAGGCCCCCTTCCATATTTGGGAGGGTCGAGGAGAATGCCGTCGTAACGCCTTGCGCGCCGGACCTCGCGTGCAACGAACTTCGCTGCATCATCGACGATCCATCGCACCGGGCTGTCAGCCATTCCCGACATTTCTGCATTGAGACGTGCCTGCGCGACAGACTTCTTGGAAGCATCGACATGGACCATGTGCGCTCCTGCTGCAGACAATGCCAGGGTGCCAACACCTGTATATCCGAACAGGTTCATGCATGTTGGCTGTGCCATGCCGGCAATTTCACCGCGCATCCAACGCCATACCGGATCCATGTCGGGAAAAAAACCTAAGTGTCGAAACGGCGTACACTGCGCGGTAAAGTGAACTTCTTCCCAAGTCAGGGGCCAGCCATCAATGGGGACATCCCGGTTGTTGTACCAGCGCCCGCCACCCTCTTCGTCCGATCCGGGCACGAACTCTGCGTCCGCATCCCAGTCATCATGTGCTGGTTGCCACATCGCCTGTGGTTCGGGACGAATGAAACGTCGGCCACCGTAGCTTTCATATTTGCGGCCATTGCCGCTATCAAGCAACGTGTAATCCTCGCGCGGCTCACTGACCAGGGTGACGAAGCATGGCTCCATATCAGCGAATGGCGCGTGCCAGCACGTAGTCGCGCACATCCTTGTAGTCGCCGGGCAGTATATCGAAGCGTTCTTCGCGTTCGAACAGGTTGGCTAACCTGGCGGGTAACCGTGGCCGGGTCCCCGTTGCCCGTTCAACGGCATCGCGAAACTTGGCTGGGTGGGCCGTCGCCAATGTTACAATTGGTACCTCTGGCGCAATTCCGGAAACGCGAGCCGCGTGCAGCGCGATCGCTGTGTGCGGGTCAATGATCTCGCCGGCATGCTCATACGCCCAGCGCATCGCCAGCGCCATTTCATCGGCATCGGCCCGGCTGCTCGCAAACAGCGATGCTCGTTTGCGCATGTCCGAGGAGAGCACCATCTTGCCCATCTGCTCGAACCATTTCATACGGGCAGCGGTTGTTGATCCGTCGCGTCCCTCGAGGTCGAACAGCAAGCGTTCGAAATTACTCGACACCTGGATGTCCATCGAGGGGGCCGCCGTGGGCGTCACATCCGAAACCGAATAGTCCCCGCGTGACAGGGCCCGGTGCAGGATGTC